>NZ_WMLF01000368.1 GCF_014156695.1 Streptomyces durbertensis
CCAGAGGGTGGTGCGGGTGTGCCAGGCGATGTGGCCGGTCTCGTCGACGAGTTCGGTGGGGGTGCCGACGAGGTCGGTGACGATCGCGAAGAAGCGGCTGTCGACCTCGGAGGGGGTGAGGGTGGAGGGTTTGCGTTCGAGTTGGGTGAGGGGGCGGTGGCCCTCGTGGTCCCAGGTGAGGGTGACGCCGGTGGCGGTGTCGGTCTGTTCGGCGAGGCGGGTGCCGTCCCAGGTGAACGTGGTGTGCTCGACGACGGTTTGGCGGTCGTCGGACCAGCGGAGTTTGGCGGTGCGGCGGCCGAGGGGGTCGTAGGTGTAGGTCCACAGGGTGCCGTCGGGGGTGGTGCAGGAAGTGAGGCGGTCCTCGGCGTCGTAGGTGTAGTGCCAGGTGTCGGGGCGGCGGGAGAGGCGGGTCTTGCGGCGGACGGTGGTGCGTCCTGCGGCGTCGTGGGTGTAGCGGATGGCGCCGGCGGACTGGATACGGGTGCCGACGTAGGCGCGTTCGCCGCCGGAACCAACAGGGCTCCTGCGTCGGCGGGTTGGCGAATGAGATCACCAACGCAACGACCAGGAGTTCTGTGTCGTCACGGGCTGACACCATCCCCCTCAGACGCAGGATGAGAAGCGTTCAGTCAGATCCTCCTGTGCACGGTCCGGGCAACCGCTGCATCCCCTCACCCTCGATGACACCCCGTCAGCAAACGGTCACCACCGTTCCTCGGACGAACAACTGGGCGGTAGCTTGTCACGATTCCGCCTGCGTCAGACGCTCACGTAGGCCGTCTTCGGCAGGCGCGATCGTATAAAAGGTCCTGTCCCAGGGGCCTGCGACGAGAGCGTGGGCGGCGGCGTGGAAGCCGTGTGCAACCCACTGGAAGCCGGGATCACCGGCGAGCAGTATGTCCCCGTTGGCGGCCAATAGCATGCATTCTTCTGTGGAGAACGCAGAGCCGATGGGAAGAGTGGCGAGACCAAGGCGTCGACTGAAGATCTGCATGTTTCGGGGCGTGGCATGTGGGGCCTCGAGCGCGTGCTCGACCCTGGTCGACACGCTCGTATCACTGCCCCGGAATTGCCAGGTTACGATGCATTCTCCGTAGTTCGCGAGGAACTCTTGAAGCCACGGCGTGACCTCATACCCTTCTTCCAGGTATTCTCGGCACGCGGCATCCACGTCGACTGGGTATACCTCGACGCCGGCGACACCTGACAGAGACTCAGCGAGTAGCTGCGCCTGGAATCGTTCTGCATCACTCATCCGGTCAACACGTCCCCTCCGAAGCCCGGCACCCACGTCTTGCAGTTGTCGCACATCTTAAACTTCTTTCCCTTGGGGTTGACCGTCACCAGATCGATGTTCTTGGGGTCGGCGCCGTCATTGATGGCATTGGTGAACATACGGGCCTCGGCGCAGACACCTGGCGGCCTGCCCGACGGATGCTGCGATTCGCTGGGCATGGCATCGACTACGCCCTTAGCGTGCCCCGTCTCCGGGCCGCTGTCACCATAGTAGGTCTTACCGGTGGTCCGGTCGCGCCCCACCGAGTAGGCTCCTGGCGGCATCTCACCCTCGGGGAGGCTGTTGGCGATCTCGTCGGCACGCGCCTTCCCCAGGGCCATCAACTCCTTTTTGAGGGCTTGCTTCTTTGCCTCCTCGCAGGACATGAGGCCGAGCGGGTCGGCCCAGGTATGGGGGTTGGTGACGTAGGTGAGGGGATTGGGATCGGGGATAAGTCCGAGGGGGTCGGGGGTGGTATAGCGGGCGGTATCGGGATCGTAGTGGCGATTGAGGTTGTAGTGGAGTGCAGTTTCGGGGTCGGCGTATTGCCCCGGGAAACGGATGGGGGTGTAGGCGGTGGCGTCGCGGTTCCAGGTGGTGGTGCCCCAGAGGGTGGTGCGGGTGTGCCAGGCGATGTGGCCGGTCTCGTCGACGAGTTCGGTGGGGGTGCCGACGAGGTCGGTGACGATCGCGAAGAAGCGGCTGTCGTATTCGCCTTGAGTGAGGGGCTTGCGTTCAAGTTGGGTGAGGGGGCGGTGGCCCTGGTAGTCCCAGGTGAGAGTGACGCCGGTGGCGGTGTCGGTCTGTTCGGCAAGGCGGGTGCCGTCCCAGGTGAAGTGGATGCTCTCCAGGACGGTGGTGTGGTCAGGGGACCACCGGTGTTTGCCGGAGCGGCGGCCGAACGGGTCGTAGGTGTAGGTCCAAGTGGTGCCATCGGGGGTTGTGCAGGAGGTGAGGCGGTCCTCGGCGTCGTAGGTGTAGCGCCAGATATCGGACTTATGTGAGAGCCGAGTCTTGCGACGTACGGTGGTGCGGCCTGCGGCGTCGTGGGTGTAGCGGATGCGTCCGGCAGATTGGATGCGGGTACCGACGTAGGCCCGGTCGCCGCGGGCGGTGCGGTTGGGAGTGTGGTCCGGCCAGTTGGCGTGGACCTGGTTGCCGGCGCTGTCGTATGCGTAGGTCTCCGACCAGTTCTCGGCGGAGACGGTCAGGGGGCGTCCTACGGGGTCGAGGCTGTAGGTGGCGGTGTCGCCGGCGAGTTGGTCCGTGACGGAGGTCAGGTAACCGTCCGCGCGGTAGGTATGGGCCCGGGAGCGAAGGATGCGGCCGCCGGTGGCGTCGAGCGTCTGCTGGGTGAGGCGGCCAATCGGGTCCCAGGTCTGGGTGAGAGTGACCGGCTCGGTGTTCAGACCTGCGGCTCCCCAGGTGCGGGTGGTCTCCCGGCCGAGGGCGTCGTGCGCGAAGGCGAGTTGGTGGCCGTCGGAGATGAGGTGGGTGCGGTTGCCCGCCGCGTCGTAGACGTAGGAAGTGGTAGCTCCCGTGGGAGTGGTACGCGAGGTGCGGCGCCCCAGGGCGTCATAGGCGTAGCGGGTGGTGCGGCCATCAATTGTCTCGGCGATAACGTGGCCGACGATGTCGTGCTCGAAGGTGGCGGTGGACCGGTCTGAGCTGGCCTCGACGAGGCGGTCCGCGGAGTTGTATGTGTAATGGACCGTCTCACCGTCCGCAGTTTTGCTGATGATACGACCAAGGACGTCGTAACCGTAGGAGACGGTTTGACCCAGGGAGTTGATGCGCGCTATGAGGCGGCCGGCCGCGTCGTGGGTATAGCGCCGGACCCGGTTGTCGAAATCGGATTCGGAGATGAGTCGTCCGGCGGGATCATAATGGTAGTTCCAAGTCAGACCAAGCGGGTTACGGACCGCGACCAGACGTAGCTCGGGATCGTAGTCGAACTCGTGACGGGCGCCATCAGGTGTGGTGCGGGCGATGAGCTGATCGAAGCGGCCGTACTCGAAAGTGGTGACGCCGCCGATGGCATCGGTCTGGGTCCGGCGGTTGCCCTCACCGTCGTAGGTCCAGGACCGACAGGTGCCGTCAGGCTCGGTTCGGGACGCAAGTTGGCCTTCGGGCGTCCAGGCGAGGCGGGTGGTGTGGCCGAGGGGGTCGGTCAGGTGGACGGGGCGACCGAAGGCGTCGCGGGTGAGCTGGGAAGTGTTGCCCAGCGGATCAGTGACCACGAGTGGCAGGCCGGCAGGGTCGTTGACCGAGAGCTGCACGGCTCCCGTTGGGTCGGTGACGCTGGCGACAGCGCCGGTGGCGTCGTAGGTGAGATGAACCGTGTTGCCATCCGGGGCGGTGACGGCGGTGGCGTTGCCGCGCTCGTCGTAAGCGATCGTGACGGTGGTGCCGTCGGGGTTGGTGGTGTGTGTGGGCAGATGGAGGTCGTTGTAGGTGGAGCGGGAGACCGTGCCGTCGGGGTGGTGAACGGCGGTGAGGTTGCCGGCGTCGTCCCATTCGAGGTGGGTGGTGTGGCCGAGCGGGTCGGTGTGGGTGAGGAGGCGGTCGTCGCGGGTCCAGGTGGAGCGGGTCGTGTTGCCGAGCGGGTCGGTGGTGGCGACGACCTGGTGGAGCTCGTTGTGCTGGTAGCGGGTGACGGCGCCGGTGGCGTCGGTGTAGAGGGTGACGCCGGTTTGCATGTCGTACTCGAAGCGACTGGAGAGGGCGCCGTCGGGGCCGACGGTTTCGAAGACGCGGCCTTCGTGATCGTAGAGGTATTGGTAGGTGTGATTGTTGCGGTCGGTCCAGGAGGTGATGCGGGCCTGGTCGTCGTAGCCGAACTTGAGTGGGAGAGCGGAGGAGTTGACTACGTCGGAGAGGTTGCCGTCCTCGTCGTAGCCGTAGGACATGACGGTGGTCGTCTGCCCTTCGGGGTCGCGGACGGCGAGCGCCGTGACGCGGCCGGCGGCGCAGGTGACGTCGACGTGGTAGCCGCCGGAGTGGGTGACGGCGGTCGGGGTGCCGTCGGGGAGACGGTGGAAGGTGATGCGGTTGCCGTTGCGGTCCTCGACGGTGTGCAGCCACAGGCGCGAGGGGACGTGCTCACCGGTGGCTTCTGAGGCTTCGAGGAAGCGGCGGGTGAGCCCGGTCCTGGGGTCGGTGACGGCGTAGGCCGGGCCGTGGGACGACGCGGCGGGCGGGGTCTCGGCGACGAGCGGTATTCGGGCGCCCTCGACGGGAAGGACCGTCTCGCCGGGCGTCGTGGGCACGGCCGGGTAGCAGAGGATCCTGCCGGTCGCGCCGGCCCACTGGGCACGGCCGTCGATGGTCAGTTCGAGGCGCTCGTCGAACGTGGAGGCCCAGCTACGGCCGTGGAACTGGCCGTAGTGGTAGCCCGAGCGGTGCTTGCGTCTGATGACGAGCGGGAGTACGCCCGGGAGTTGGAGGTCGGTCTGCTCCAGCAGCATCTCGCCGGTGGCGGCGTTCACCGGGTCGGTCGGGCACTTCGTGCTCTCCTCGCCCTTGCCGTCATGCCGGGGGTTGTCGGCCGCGCCGGCGAGGTCGTCGGGGCTCGGTGGCACGTGCGGGGCGTCGTCGCCGTCGCGGGGAGGCGGGGAGTCGTCGCCTTGGTCGCGGGGCGGGTCGTTGTCGGTCCGGTCGTCGTCGGTCCGGTCGTTGTCGCGGCCATCGTCGTCGCGGGTGGGATCGTCGCGGTCGTTGTTGCGGTGCGGGTCGGGGTCGTCCTTGGTGGTGTCGTGCTTCCCGGCGTCGTCTGCCTGGTCGGCGTCGTCTGCCTGGTCGTCGCGGCGAGGATTGTCGTCGCTGCGGTCGCCGCGGTCCTCACGGGGAGGTCGCGTGTCGTCGTTCTTGGGCCGCGCGTCGTCCTTCCGATGCGCGTCGTCCCTGGGAGGGGTGTCGTCCTTGGGGCGGGCGTCGTCCTTCGGCCGCGCGTCATGCCTCGGCGGACTGTCGTCCTTGGGCCGGTCCTCCTTGGGCCGCGCGTCATCCCTCGGCAGACCGTCGTCCTTGGGCCGGTCCTCCTTGGGCCGCGCGTCATCCCTCGGCAGACCGTCGTCCTTGGGCCGGTCCTCCTTGGGCCGCACGTCATCCCTCGGCGGACTGTCGTCCTTCGGGCGGTTCGGGGCGTCGTCTTGGGGG
>NZ_WMLF01000369.1 GCF_014156695.1 Streptomyces durbertensis
GGGGGTTGGGGGCGCCGTGGCCCTGGCGGGCGGTGAGGAGGCCCTTGCCGAGGCCCTTGTCCTTGCGGTAGGTGGTCAGCGAGTTGTCGAGGGACTGCATCACCAGGCCGATGATGATCCGCTCGGACCACTTACGGGCGGACAGCGAGCGCGCGAACCGCACGGGGTGGCGGGCGCAGGTGAGCACGTGCGCGAGGGCGCGTGGCAGCCGGGTGCCGTGGCGGACCTGGAGTGTGGTGAGCAGCGACATCGCGTTGGAGCCCCGGCCGTAGCGGACGGGTTCGATGTGGGTGTTCTCGTCCGGGTGGACGGAGGAGGTGATGGCGACGCCCCTGGTGAAGTCCAGGGTGGCGTCCTTGCCGTACTTGCGGCGGTAGCGGCGGGGGACGGTCTGGGCGCCGACGAGTGCTTCGGAGTTGGTCCGGGTGAGCATGCCGAGCCGCCGGGAGAGGCGGGGCAGCCGGCCCTCGTCGCGCATGCGGTGCAGCAGGGTCTGGGTGCCGTAGGTGCCGGCGGCGAGGACGACGCGTTCGGCGGTGAGGACACGGGCGCGGGCGCGGCGGCGGTTGGTGGGCACGGTGCTGACGGTGTATCCGCCGCCCTCGCTCTCGGGGCGTTCGGTGACGGCGGTGACGGTGGTCATCGGGCGGACTTCGACACCGGCGCGTTCGGCGAGGTAGAGGTAGTTCTCGTTGAGGGTGTTCTTGGCGCCCCAGCGGCAGCCGGTCATGCACTCGCCGCACTCCCGGCAGGCGTGCCGTTCCGGGCCGGCGCCGCCGAAGTACGGGTCCGGCGCGGCTTCGCCGGGTGCGGCCCTGGTGTTCCCGTCGGCGTCCTGGCCGTCGCCGAAGAAGACCCCGACGGGCGCCAGGTGGAAGGTGTCGCCGACGCCCATCTTCTCGGCGGCGGCCTTCAGATGGACGTCGGCGGGGGTGACGGTCGGGTTGAGCCGGACGCCGAGCATGCGCCGCGCCTGGTCGTAGTAGGGGCGCAACTCCTCCTGCCAGTCGGTGATGTGGCCCCACTGGCGGTCGCGGAAGAACGGCTCGGGCGGCTCGTAGAGCGTGTTGGCGTAGTTGAGGGAGCCGCCGCCCACGCCGGCGCCGGCGAGGATCATCACATTGTTCAGCAGGTGGATGCGTTGCAGGCCGTAGAGGCCGAGGGCCGGCGCCCACAGGTAGTTGCGCAGGTCCCAGCTGTTGCGGGGGAGGGTCTGCCGGGTGAAGCGGCGGCCCGCCTCCAGGACGGCGACGCGGTAGCCCTTCTCGGCGAGGCGCAGGGCCGAGACGGAGCCGCCGAAGCCGGAGCCGACGACGACGACGTCGAACTCGTCGGGGCCCGGGCGGCCGCCGGTCCGGGTGGTCCCGGTGGCGGTGTCGGGGGTGCCGGCGGGCTGGTTGAGCGTGGGGTCGGCCGCCCGGTGCCGGGTGGGCTCGTCCTGTGACACGGTGACCTCCGGGAGGAGTGCGACGCGGTGGGTGGGCCGCGTGGGACGGGGTCGGCGCCGGCGCACCGGGCGGGTGGCGGAGGCGTGTGCCGGGGGCGGTCGCGGGGGCGGTCGCGCCCCGGCACACGTCGTGCGGCGTCAGCGGAAGCGGAACGCCTTGAGCGCCTTGAGGGAGCGGGTCATGAAGTCGGCGTAGCCCTCCTGGTCCATGCCGAGGGACGGCGCCATGGGCAGCAGTCGCTGGTGGGCGACGGTCTGCGCCTCGGTGTACTTGAGGATGCCCTCGGAGCCGTGGCGGCGGCCGAGGCCGGAGTCGCCCATGCCGCCCATCGGGGCCTGCACGCTGCCGTAGGCGGGGGCGTAGCCCTCGTTGATGTTGACGGTGCCGGTGCGGATGCGGGCGGCGAGGGCCCGGGCCCGGCGCGGACTGGTGGACCAGACGCTGGCGTTCAGGCCGTAGGGGGTGGCGTTGGCGAGGGCCAGCGCCTCCTCCTCGTCGCTGAAGCGGTAGACGGAGACGACCGGTCCGAACGTCTCCTCCGCGCAGACGGCCATCGGCGCGGAGACGCCCTCCAGGATCGTCGGCTCGTAGAACAGCGGGCCGAGGTCGGGGCGCGGGCGGCCGCCGGCGAGTACCGTCGCGCCCTTCTCGACGGCCTCGTCGACGTGCCGGGTGACGTTGTCGAGCTGCGCCCGGGAGACGAGTGAGCCCATGTCGGCGCCGTAGGCGAGGGCCGAGCCGAGCCGCATGGCCTTCGTGCGGGCGACGAACCGTTCGAGGAAGGCGTCGGCCACCGCCTCGTGCACGTACAGGCGCTCGATGGAGATGCACAGTTGGCCGGCGCTGGAGAAGCAGCCCCGCACGGCGCCGGCGGCGGCCTTGTCCGGGTCGGCGTCGTCGAGCACGATCATCGCGTTCTTGCCGCCGAGTTCGAGCGAGCAGCCGACAAGGCGGGCGGCGGCGCGCTGGGCGACGGCGCGGCCGGTGGCGGTGGAGCCGGTGAAGGACACGTAGTCGCCGCGGTCGACGACCTCGGGGCCGATGACCGGGCCGTCGCCGAGCACGATCTGCCAGACGTCCTCGGGGAGGCCGGCCTCGATCAGCAGCCGGCGCGCCCACATGGCGGTCAGCGCGGTCTCGGTGTCCGGCTTCATCACGACGGCGTTGCCCGCGACGAAGGCCGGCAGCGCGTCGCCGACGGAGAGTTCGAGCGGGTAGTTCCACGGGGCGATCTGGGCGACCACGCCGCGCGGGTGGCGCAGTTCCCGGACGTGGGTCAGCAGCGGCACGGCGCCCTGGTGGCGCCTCGGGCGCAGGTAGGCGGGCGCCTTGCGGCCGTAGTGCCGGGCGGCGATGCTCACCGCCTGGATCTCCTCGTGGGCATGCAGCCGGGCCTTGCCGGTCTCCAGCTGGATGAGGTCGAGCACCTCGCGCTGGCGTTCCAGCACCAGGTCGTGGAAGCGCAGCAGGACGGCGGCGCGGCGGCGGACCGGGACGCGCTCCCAGTCGCGCTGTGCGCGCCGGGCGCGCCGGAAGGCCCGCTCGACGTCCTCGGGGGTCGCCTCGGGCAGGTCGGCGAGCTTCTGTCCGGTGAACGGGGTGTGGCAGGCGGTGGTGCCGCTGCCGGCGACTCCGGCGGTCAGTCGGGCGACGAGTTCCGGGGTGACCACGTCGGCGGCGGTGCGGCCGTCCGCCGCGGCCGTGGTGGAGGGGACCGGCTGGCTGTCGAGCGTGTCCGTCATAGCGCAGAGCGTAGGCGGCGCCGAACGGCTTGGGTACCCACGGGTAACACTTTTCGCGAAATCCCGCCAGCGATCACTGGCGCGGACAGCCCCCGCCGCCGGGCTTTCCTCCGGCCCGTTCACTTCTCCGGACGGAAGGAGCCGATCAGCCGTTCGTAGATCCTCCTCCCCTCGTCGTGGGCCGCGCCCGGCTCGGCGGGAAACCGCAACTGCACCCGCCAGAGCCGGTCGCCGCCACCGCCGTGGAAGAAGTACAGGCGCTGATCCCTCGGCGCGTCGTCATCGCTTTCCGACGGCCGGGAGGTCATGGAGACCTCCGCGCCGCCCAGCGCGCCGTAGTCCTTGACGTAACTGTTGCCCGACACATCCTTGAGGTCGTTGCCCGTCGCGTTCTCCTTGAGGCCGTCCAGGTGCTCCTCCGCGGCACGCAACGGCTCCTCCTGCGCTTCCTGGAGCAGCCAGACCTGGATGTCGTAGATACCGTCCGGCGAGGTGAACCACAGCCAGGTGCGGCCGTCCTCCGCCTCACCCTTCCTGCGGTCGAAGTCCGCCGGCACCTCGAGGGTCGCGGCGACGGTCTTCTCCGTGCGTTGTTGCCAGCCGTCCGGCTCCTTCGCGGTGAACGGGTCGAGCAGGGCGAGCAGCAGGGCGAGAACGACCAGCGCGGCGCCGCCCACGGCGGCAAAACGGGCGGGGCGGCTACGGCGCAGCAGCGCGACCAGGTTGCTGTGCGCGGGGTTGCTGTGCGCGGAGCCGCCGGGGAGCTGCGGCAGGCGGGCCGGCGCCGCCGCCACCTCGGCCAGGACTTCCCGGATCTCCTCCACGGGCGGCCGGGCGGACGGCTCCTTCCGCAGCAGGCCCATGATCAGCCCGCCGAGCGGGCCTCTCGCCCGGCTCGGGGCCGGCGGTTCGGCGGAGAGCACCGCCTGGAGGGTGGCCGGCGTGCCGTTGCGGCGGAAGGGCGACAGGCCCTCCACGGCCGCGTACAGCAGCACGCCGAGCGACCAGAGGTCGGAGGCGGGCCCGGGGCGCTGGCCCAGCACGCGTTCCGGCGCCACGTACTCGGGGGAGCCGACAAACGCGCCCGTCTCGGTCAGCGGTCGCTCGCCTTCCACGCGGGCGATGCCGAAGTCCGTCAGCACCACCCGGTCGTGTGCGCCGAGCAACACGTTGTCCGGCTTCACGTCGCGGTGCAGCACCCCGCGCCGGTGGGCGGCGTCCAGCGCGCCGAGTACGGCGAGTCCGATCCTGGCGGCCTCCGGTTCGCCCAGCGTTCCTTCGGCGATCACGTCGCCCAGCGAACGCCCGTCGACGAGTTCCATGACGATCCACGGCCGGCCGTCGTCCAGCACGACGTCGTGGACGGTGACGACCGAAGGGTGGTCGATCTTCGCCGCCGCCCGCGCCTCGCGGCGCAGCCGTTCGAAGAACGACGCCCGGCTCTCCTCGTCGAGGTGCTCCGGCGGGCGGGGTTCCTTGATCGCGACGTCCCGTTCGACGACCTCGTCGAAGGCCCGCCAGACCGTTCCCATACCGCCGTGGCCCAGTCGCCCCACCAGCCGGTACCGGCCCCCGATCCGCCGTACGTCAGCGGCTTCCCTGGACACCTGGGTGGGTACGTGGCCGGCGTTCGCGACCGGTGGCTGCAGGCCGTAGCTCGTCGGCTCCACGGGCCGATCCCCCTCGTTGGACATGCGTCCATCACTATCGCGCCGGACCCTGGACGCGCCAACCGGTTGGCCGAAACGACGCCTTCGGGGTTGCCGGCCGTTGTGCCGTGTGCCTCACGGGGCGAGGGAGAAGTAGTTCTCCTCCTCCTGGGCGAAGTGCAGGCGCAGCACGGTGTTCAGGCCGTAGAGGCAGGCGCGCAGATCGTCGAGTTGCTCGGGCGCCAGGCGGCCGTCGGCGCGGGCCAGCCGGAGGTGGGTGGCGACGCGGCGGGAGAGGCGGTCGATCTCGGCGTGGGCGCGGCTCATGGTGGCGGTGGCCTCCGGTCCGCCGAGGGTGGGGGCCAGCGCCGGGTAGAGCTGCTGCTCCTCGGCGTGCTCGTGGGGCAGCAGGCGTTCGGTGAGCAGGCGGTGCGCCTCCTCCACCGCCGCCAGCGCCGTCGGGCCGGGGCTGCCGGAGAGCCGGTCGGCGGCGGCCCGTACGGAGTCGAGGACGTCCTGGAGGTCGTCGTGTTCGGCGGCGAAGCGGTGGACGAGCGCCTCGGCGGTGGGGGTGAGGGTCGGG
>NZ_WMLF01000037.1 GCF_014156695.1 Streptomyces durbertensis
GGACGTGGTCGGTGTGGTCGGGGGTGGGGAAGAGGGCCGCCGTGAGGGCGGAGAACTGGTGTTCCAGACGGTGGGCGGCTTCCGCGTTCCGCTTGGCGAGGGTCTGCCGCAACCCCGCCGAACGCTCTTCCAGCGCCTCGAACTGCGCGAGCAGCCGGTCGGCGTCGAGCGCGCGGGCCGGGTGGCGGTAGGTGTCCAGGCCCATCCGGGCCATGAGCGCGTCGCTCTTCTCCGCGTAGCTGAGGGCGAGTGTCGGTGTGCCGACCCGCAGCGCGCAGACGAGGTTGTGGTAGCGGGTGGCCACGACGGCGTCGGCGGCCGCCGCCTCCTTCATCAGGTCGGTGAGCGAGTCCGCTGCGGCTGCGCTGACCAGCGGTGAGTCCACCGCGGTGACGATCGCGTCGGCGACGGGCGCGTCCACGTCGTCGCCGGTGAGCAGCCGTACCTCCCTGCCGTCCGCGACGAGCGCGCGGACAAAGCGGGTGATGCCCCCCAGGTAGCGCTGGTGGATCTCCTCGGCACGGGCCCGGTCGTCGTTGCCGCCGTGGAAGTCCATGACTCCGACGCAGACCCGGCCTCGCGGGGCCGGGGAGGGGGACACCGCCTGGGACGTGCGCGCCGGCGGTGTCGGCAGGGCGAACGCGAGGTCCGGGTAGACCTCGTCACACCTGGTGTCCACGCCCATCTTCCGCATCGCGTCGCGGGACAGGCCGTCCCGGTACGAGCGGTAGGCGGCCAGCCGCGCCGACCAGCGCACCAGGGCCCGGGTCGGCCGGCTGCGGATCGGGGCGGCGCCCACGCTGACCAGCGCGACCCGGGTGCCGAGCAGCCGGCCGCTCGCGCAGAGCAGGAAGAGGGAGTAGGGAAAGCCCCACGGCCGCAGCGGCAGGGTGGCCTCCAGGACACCCATGCCGGGCACGATCACCACGTCGTGCCGCCGCACCCAGGCGGCGGTGCGGAAGACGTCGACGAGTTTGCCGAGTCCCTTGCCCGCGATCGCGCCCAGCCGTGACGCCGTCCGGTACTCGCCGCGGTACCAGTGCAGCCGCGTCGCGCGGATGCCGTACCGGGTCGTGACGCTCTCCGGGCCGCCGCACAGCGCGTCCACGACCGCCGCGGGGTGCTCGGCGCGGAGGTAGCCGAGCACGGCTTCGAGGGAGCCGTCGTTGCCGAGGTTGCCGGAGCCGAGAAGCCCGAACACCCCGACTCGAACAGGGGAGTTGGGGGCGACCGTCACACCCGCCTCCCTTCCCGGCCGGCGACCAGCGCGTCCACGGAGACGTCGTGCCGGTCCGGGTCGACGGGGGCGCGGTCCTCGACCCGCTCGCCGGCGCCCGGCCGTGCCCGGCTGGTCATCCACGCGGCCAGGTGGCGGTAGCAGGCGCGCCGGTCCGCGGAGGACAGCGGCGCCCGCCGGATCGCCGAGACGAAGCCCCCCGCGTACTCGGCGAGCAGCCGTGGCGTCGGGTGCAGCAGGCCCGCCCGGCGCGGGTCCAGGTTGACGCAGCGGGCGCGCTTGCCCGGGTTCGCCCGCTCGGCGCGGGTGGGGTGGTCGCGGCGGAAGTACAGCAGTTCCGGCACCTGGTGGAAGGGGCCGTGCAGGGTGATCTCGGCGACAAACGTGCGGTCCGCGTGGTGGTAGCTGTCGTGCGGTTTGACGCGGCGCAGCACGTCGGCCCGCATGACGCCGTAGAAGTCGTCCCCGCCGGGCTCGAAGAGCAGACTGCGGAAGCGTTCGGGCGCGTGCGGGGAGTCGGTGGCGAGCCCGTACGCGTAGGGGACCTTCACCCTGCCCTCGCCGTCGATGACCGCCTGGCCGCTGTGCGCGAGGATCACCTCCGGCCGCCCGTCGAGCGCTTCGACGCAGCGCCGCAGCAGGTCCCGGGCGTAGAGGTCGTCGTGGGAGGCCCACTTGAACAGCTCGCCGCGGCACTGGGCGAACACGAAGTTGTGGTTGGGGGCGGCACCGATGTTGCGGGGGAGCCGGAGGTAGCGGACGCGGGAGTCGCCCGCCGCGTACTTCCGGCAGATGTCCCGCGTCCCGTCGGTGGAGTTGTTGTCGGAGATGACCAGTTCGAAGTCCTCGTAGGTCTGGCCGAGGAGGGCGTCGAGCGCCTCGGCGAGGTACTCCTCGCCGTTGTAGACGGGCAGGCCGATACTCAGCCGGGGGCGCGCGCTCATGATGTCCTCACTTCTCGACGTCGACTTCCGGAACGGGGATGTGGTGGTGCTCGCGCAGGGCGGCCCGCAGTTGCAGCCACCAGAGGGCCGAGCCGCACACGGTGGCGGCGGCGACGCCCCAGGCCGAGCCGACCGTGCCGGCCACGGCGGCCCCGCCGAGTCCGCCGCCGACGTAGCAGGCGGACGCGAACAGTTGGCAGCGCAGGCTGCGGCGGGCCGCGCCGAGGGCGCGCAGCCCGGCCGCCGCGCCGGCGCCGAGCCCGGCGCCGGCGACGCCGAGCGTGGCCGGCACGACGAGTTGCGCGGCGGCGTGCCAGACGTCGCCGAGTACCAGCTGCCCGAGCCGGTCCGGGACCAGCAGCAGCGCCGCGCCCCACAGCAGCGCGGCGACCGCCTGCGCGCCGCCCAACAGCAGGCAGAACCGGCCCAGTCGACCAGGCGCCCGGCGCAGCACCCGCGCCGACTCGGCGACCGTGACCAGCGACAGGCCCATCAGTACGGCGAGGAACGGGCCGAGCAGCAGCTCGGCGCCGCGGATCACCCCGACCGCGCTGACGCCGACGATCGCGCCCAGCCCGTACGCCCGCAGCTGGCTCGCGCCGCTGACGCAGGTGTTCTCGACCAGGTAGCGGTAGCCCAGGTCGCGGTGGTCGTGGAGCCACTCGCGCACGCCGGTCAGCCGGGGCCGGATGCCGGACTGGAGGCAGCCGTACCCGGCGGCGACCGCCGCCGACGCGCCCCACGCGAGCACAAACGCGGTCACGCTTCCCACGCCGGCCGCCACCACCATCGCCGGGACCAGGGCGACGCCCCACACGACGTCGTTGACAAACGCCTTCCGCCCGGCGCCGGCGGCGAAGAACGCGTACCGCCAGGCGTCCTGGAGCATCAGCCCGGGCAGCACAACGCCGAGGGCGGTGAACGCGGCACCGAGCTGGCCGCCCACACCCAGCCCGACCAGCAGCGACACCGCGCCGACGGCGGCACCGACGCCGAGCGCGGTACCCGAGGACCGGGCCACCGCGCCACGCCAGGACGCCTCCGGTACGCCGCTGAAGCGCACCACCAGCGGATCGGTGGCGAGACCCCGGGAGACGCTGAGCACCACGCCGTAGGTCACCCAGGCCAGGCTGAACACGCCGAACGCGGCCAGCCCGAGCGAGCGCGCCACGTAGATGCCCACCGCGAAGTTGGTCGCGCTGGAGGCCGCCTGGTCGGCGAGCCCCCAGGAGAGCCGGCCGACGACGGCCCGCCTCGCGGACCGTCGGCCGCCCTCGGTGGCGGGGGGCGCCGTCTGCGGGCCGCCGGTGGTCATCGGCGTCACGCCTTGATCAGCCCGGCGCCGTGCAGGGCGTCCGCCGCCGCCGCGACGGCGTCGAACGGCAGCCCGGACCGCTCGGCGACGTCCAGCAGACCGTGCTCCCCGTCGGAGAGGCTGAGCACCCAGAGCATGGCCATCTGCGCCTGCTTCGCGTCGCTGCGGCCGCCGAGTGAGTCGTACAACCCGCGCCTGCCCAGCTGCGGTTCGCCGTAGGGGCTGAGGTTGACGTAGCGCCGGTTGCGGTCCAGCACCGCGAACGCCTCGCGGCAGACGGCCAGGGTGTCCGCCATCATCTCCGGCCGGACGAGGTCCAGGTTGTCCGCCGAGGTGTGGTACTCGGGGTAGCCGGCGTAGGGGGTCCGGGTGAGCGAGCCCACGGCGAGATTGAAGCCGGGGGAGCAGAACTGCCTCTCGTCGTAGCCGTAGGGAGTGAACTCCCGTATCTCGTGCGGACGTTGAGAGGCTTCGAGTACGTGCCGCATCACCCGGTCGATCTCCGCGTCGCCGCGCCTGCTGCGCTTGTACGTCAGCGGGCCCGGGTCGCCCGCGCAGGCCAGTACCAGGCCGTGTCTGACCCGTTCCACCCGCTCCGCGTTGCGGGCCAGCCAGGTGATCGCGCCGATGGTGCCGGGCGCGAACAGGAACCGGTAGGTGTACCAGGGCGTCGCCTCCGCCAGCGCCCGGGCGAGGAACGTCGCCACCGCGATCCCGGCCAGGTTGTCGTTGGCCAGCGACGGGTGGCAGACGTGGCAGGAGACGATCACCTCCTCGGCGACCCGCCCGGGGACCACGTGCTCGGCGTAGGTGAGGTGGCCGTCGGCGAGGGTGGAGTCGATCCGCACCTCGTAGTCGCCGTCCGGCAGCGCGTCCAGGGTCTCCTGAGACAGGCAGAAACCCCACTCCGGCTTGTAGTAGCTGGTGCGGTACGGCACCCGGCCCGGCTGGTCCGGCAGGGTGTGCAGGTGGGCGCGCAGCTCGGCCAGCGGCATGGTCGCCGACACCGGCACGCTGTAGCCGAGCACGTGCAGGCTGGACGCGGCGAAGTCGACGACCCGGTTGCCGGCGGCGTCGGCGACGTAGGCGTCCCGGATGTTCCACTCCTGCGGGACCGTCCAGTCGAGCACCCGGGTGCCGGTCGGCACCTCGTGCACCTCCAGCGGGAGGTACTCGCCGACGATGTCGAGCGTGGCGCGCACCCCGTCGCCGGTGATGCTGCGGCACAGCGGGTAGAGCCGCTCGACGAGCGTGTACATCTCCTCGCCGACCGCCTTGGTGTCGTCGGCCGTGCTCATCGGCGCCACCGGAGGGTGTTGTCGACGGTGCCGGCGTCGGAGGCCGCGCGCAGCACGGCGAGCCGGGTGAAGCGCTGCTCGAAGCCCTCCCGGGTCAGCCCGTGCTTCCGGTAGGCGTCGGCGAGTTCGAGCGCGCCGCGCTTGACCGTCCACTCGCAGTCGAAGCCGGGTATCGCGGCGCGGAACCGGGAGAAGTCCACCCGGTACGAACGCGGGTCGGCGCCGGTCTCCCCGGTGATCACCACCCGCGAGCCGGGTACCGCCTCGGCGACCTGCCCGGCGATCTCGGCGACCGTGACGTTGTTGGTCTCGCCGCCGATGTTGAACGCCCGGTTGTGTACCGCCTCCCGGGGGGCGTCCAACGCGGCCGTGAAGGCCCGCGCGATGTCCGCGGCGTGCACCAGGGGCCGCCAGGGGGTGCCGTCGGAGAGCACCAGCACCTCGCCGGACAGCAGCGCGTGGCCCACGAGGTTGTTCAGCACGATGTCGGCGCGCAGCCGGGGCGAGTAGCCGAAGGCGGTGGCGTTGCGCATGTACACCGGACTGAAGTCCGCGTCGGCGAGCGCGTGCAGGTCGTCCTCCACCCGCACCTTGCTCTCCGCGTACGGCGTCACCGGGCGCAACGGGGCGTCCTCGGCGACCAGTTCGTCTCCGCCGGCGGCGCCGTAGACCGAGCACGTCGACGCGTACAGGAAGCGCCGCACCCCGGCCTCGCGGGCCAGGTGGGCCAGCCGCACGGACGCGTGGTGGTTGATGTCGTAGGTCAGCTCCGGCGCCAGCGCGCCCAGCGGGTCGTTGGACAGCGCGGCCAGATGGACCACGGCGTCCACCCCGGCCAGGTGCTCGGCGGCCACGTCACGCAGGTCGATCCGGTGGCCCGGCGGGTCGGCGGGCGGCTGGCCCAGGACGCAGTCGGCGAACAGGCCGGCGTCCAGCCCGACGACCTCGTGCCCGGCCGCCGCGAGGACGGGGGCCATCACGGTGCCCAGATAGCCCTGGTGACCGGTCAGCAGTACGCGCAAGGTTCAATCCCCCAGAGTGAGAGCGAGTTTGGTGACGGTGAACGCCTCGGCGTAGCGCGTGTGGCATTCGATGCCGCGGATCCGGGCCAGCCCGAGGAAGGCCTCCCGGTCGTACCAGGGCCGGTGCCGCTGCGAGGGGTAGTGGTCCTGCAGCAGCCGCACCTTCTGTTCGGCGGTCGCCGGGGCCAGCGGCTGGTACGCCGTGGGGCGACCGAGGTCGCCGTCCCACTTGACGATCTCGTAGCCGAGCACGAGATGGTCGCGGAAGGCGGTGGGCACCAGTTTCGCCAGCCCCCGGTGGTCCTGGTGGGCGTCCTCGGCGCGCGGCGCCAGCACGACGTCCGGTTCGGTCCGCGCCCGCAGCTCCTCCAGCGCGCCCTTCGCCTCCTCCCAGTGCGCCGGGAGGCGGCCGTCGGGCAGTTTGAGCACGGTGAGCCGCAGGTCGGCGTCCGGGCAGAAGGCGGCGAGCGCGGCCCGCTCCTCCTGCTCCCGCTCACCGCCGCCGCCGGAGAGCACCAGCGCGTCGACCCGCACACCGGGCCGGGCGCGGCACAGCGTCAGCAGGGTGCCGCCGGCGCCGATGGCGATGTCGTCGCAGTGCGCCCCCAGGGCGACGACCCGGTCCAGGCGTCCGGGGCCGAGCCGGATCACGCGCCCGCCCCGAAGCCGTGCGCCGCGCCGGCAGCGACGGCCGGCGCGCCGTCCCGTTCCCACAGGGCCCACGGGCGGTCGCCTCGGGCGTAGGCGTCGTCGAGCGCGGCGCGTTCCTTCACGGTGTCGGTCGGCTTCCAGAAACCGCGGTGCTGGTACGCCACCAGCCGCCCGCGCTTGGCGAGTTGGGCGCAGCCGTCGGCGACCAGGTCGCCGTTCTCCGGGATGTGGTCGAAGACCTCCTGGCGGAGCACGAAGTAGCCGCCGTTCTCCCACAGAGGCAGCTCGCTCACCGCCGTGATGCCGCCCACCAGGCCGTCCTCGCCCAGGTCCACGCAGTGGAACGAGGACTGAGGCGGCACCACCAGCATCGACGCGCCGGCGTCGCGCTCGGCGAACCGGTCGATCATCCGCGGCAGCGGGGCGTCGGTGAGCACGTCGGCGTAGTTGGCGAGGAACATCTCGTCGCCGTCCAGGTGGTGCCGCACCCGGCGCAGCCGCTCCCCGATCGGCGACTCGATGCCGGTCTGGACAAACGTGATCGTCCAGGAGGCGATGTCCGTGGACAGCAGCTCGGTCTTCCCGTCGCGCAGCACGAAGTCGTTGGACGTCGTCTCCTCGTAGTTCAGGAAGAAATCCTTGATGTGGTGGGCGCCGTACCCCAGGCACAGGATGAACTCCGTGTGCCCGTAGTACGCGTAGTAGCGCATGACGTGCCAGATCAGCGGCCGGGGGCCGACCATCGCCATCGGCTTGGGCACGTCGTCGGAGGCTCCGCTGCGCATGCGCAGCCCGTAACCGCCGCAGAACAGTACGACCTTCATCGCTTGACCTCGACAATGCTCAGTTCCGGTATGGGGAAGACCAGCCGGCCGCCCCACTCGTGCACGTACGACAGCTGCTCGACCAGCTCGGCGCGCAGGTTCCACGGCAGGACCAGCACGTAGTCCGGCCGGTCGGCGGCGATCCGCTCCGGCGGCAGGACGGGGACGCGGGTGCCGGGGGTGAACCTGCCGTGCTTGTAGGGGTTGCGGTCGACCGTGTACGGCAGCAGGTCGGGCCGGATCCCGCAGTGGTTGAGCAGGGTGTTGCCCTTGCCGGGGGCGCCGTAGCCGACGACCGTCTCGCCGCGCTCGGCCGCCGTGACGAGGAACCCCAGCAGGTCCCGGCGCACCTTGGCCACCCGGTCGGAGAACCGGGTGTACCCGGACAGCTCCTGGAGCCCGGCGGCCTTCTCCCGGTCCAGGACGTCGGCGACCCTCGCCGTGGGCGGCCCGCCGGCGGCCTCGGCCGGCCGCGCCCACAACCGGATCGAGCCGCCGTGTGTCGGCAGCAACTCGACGTCGACCAGGGCGAGTCCGCCGCTCGCCAGCGCGCGGATCGCGGCGGCGACCGTGTAGTACTGGAAGTGCTCGTGGTAGATCGTGTCGTACTGGTTCTGCTCGATCAGGGTCAGCAGGTGCTGCACCTCGACGGAGACCCAGCCGTCGTCGGCGACCAGGGCGCGCAGCCCCCGGGTGAAGCCGACCACGTCGGGGATGTGCGCGTACACGTTGTTCGCCACGACCAGGTCCGCCGGACCGTGCTCGGCCCGGACGGCGGCCCCTGACTCCGGGCCCAGGAACGCGGTCAGCGTGGGCACGCCCGCCTCCCGCGCCGCAGCGCCGACGTTCACCGAGGGCTCGACGCCCAGGCAGCGGATCCCGCGTTCCACCACGTGCTTCAGCAGGTAGCCGTCGTTGCTCGCGACCTCGACCACAAAGGAGTCGGCACCGAGCCCCAGCCGCCGCACGGAGTCGTCGACGAACGTCCGCGCGTGCTCGACCCAGGAGGTCGAGTAGGAGGAGAAGTACGCGTACTGCGTGAAGGTCTCCTCCGGGGTGATCAGCGGAGGGATCTGCGCCAGCCAGCAGTCGGTGCAGACCCGCAGGTGCAGCGGGTACGTGGGCTCCGGCCGGTCCAGTTCGTCCGCCGCGAGGAAGCTCTCGCACGGCGGGGTCGCCCCGAGATCGACGACGCTCTCCAGCGCCGCCGATCCGCAGAGTCGGCATCGTGTCATGTGCTGTCCCCATCCCGCCCGCGCGGGTGTCCCCGCAGCGGGCCAGCGTTGTCGTCCGCTACCGGCTGCGGGCCGTCCCCGCCGCCGGGCCGTCCCGCGAGCGCGGCGCGGTATCCGTCCACCAGGCGTTCCAGCCCGACGGCCGGGCTGAAGTCCCGCTCGTAGCGGCGCCTGGCCGCCTCGCCCATCCGCCGGTTGCGGGCCGGGTCGGCGGTGACCCGGCGCAGGCAGGAGGCGAGGGACGATGCCTCGCCGGGCCGGTGCAGCAGCCCGGTCACCCCGTCCTCGACGAGTTCGACGAAGGCGCCGTGGCCCGCGGCGACGGCCGGCACGCCGGCCGCCATCGCCTCCACGGCCACCAGGCCGAACGTCTCCATCCAGGTGGAAGGGGCGACCACGGCCACCGACCGGGCGACGGCCTGCCGGCACTCCGCCGTGTCGTACAGCCCGACGTACCGCACGTCGTCCCGGCCGGCCGCCCAGGCGGCCACCTCCCGCTCCAGCGGCCCCGCCCCGGCGACCACCAGCGGCACGCCGAGCCCGCCGCCGGCGGCGATGTCGTCCCACGCCGCCATGAGCAGCCGCAGGCCCTTGGCCTCCGCGAGCCGGCCGAGGAAGAGCAGGTGCTCGCCGTCGCCCGCGCGGCGGACGCCCGGTTCCGGCACGAAGTTGTGCTTCACCGCCAGCCGTTCGGCCGGCATCCCCGCCCGCACCAGCACCTCGCGCTGCGCGGCCGAGATGCAGAAGAACCGCTCCACGCCGGACCACCAGCGCCGCCGGTTGACCGCCAGGCCGACCGCGAGCGGCGCGGTCGCCAGCCGGGAGTTCCGGTAGCAGCCGTGCCGGACGGCGGGCATCGGCACGGGCGCCCCGACGCACTCGGTGCACGGCCGGCCGTCCCGCTGGAGCGTGCCCGGCGGGCAGACCTGGTTGTAGTTGTGCAGCGTCGCCACGGCCGGCACCCCGGCGTCGGCGCAGGCGGCCAGCACCGACGGCGACAGCAGCGGGAAGACGTTGTGGACGTGCACCACGTCCGGCCGCTCGCCGCGCAGCCTGGCCGCCAACTCCCGCCGGACCGGGGGGTTCCACGGAACCAGCAGCGGCACCGCCGCCTTGCCGGGCAGGGACCGGCCGCCGATGTCGTCGCTGTGCCGTTCGAACACCTCCACCCGGTGGCCGGCCGCACGCAGCAGCGCCACCTCCTGGTCGACGACCTTGTTCTCCCCGCTCGGCTGCGCCGAGTTGTAGCGGTTGTGCACCACAAGGACGTGCATGGTCAGCTCACCTCCGTTCCACGGGCCCGCGGCGGGACGCCGCCCCGCGGGTCGGCCTCCGGTGCCTGAAGCGCCGGACGGTCACGGGTCGGGGCGGGTGCCGCCAGCAGCGAGGCGGCGACGGCCAGATGCAGCAGATACGGCGAGGCGTCGCCCAGCCCGGCCTCGGTGTACGACGCGATGGCGCAGTAGCTGATGAGGAAGATCGCGCAGGCCCGTGCCAACGACGGCGGCCGCAGCAGCGCGGCACCGCCCAGCACGAGGACCATCGCCGCCACGAGAGTCACGCCGGTGACGCCCTGCTCGTGGTAGACGGCCAGCCAGCTGTTGTCGATCGGCAGGCCCCCGAACGACTTGTCGCCCAGGCCCATGCCGAAGAGGTGCTCGAAGGTGGTGCGGGGCGCGGCCAGCAGCGCGTCCCAGACCTTGGCCCGGCCAGTGAGGCTCGTGAAGTGCTCCTGGCTCTGCCCGCGCAGGAACCACGCCTGGAGAGCGGAGCCGAACCCCACCGCCGCCACGCCGGCGCACACCACCGTCCAGACGAAGAACCGCCGGGCGGCGGCGCTGGTCAGGACAAGCGAGCCGATCGCCAGCACCAGCCCGATGAGCAGGCCGAACGTGGCGGTCCTGGTGTGGGTGAGCGCGAGCAGGACAAGCGACGGCACGATGATCACCGCCGCGCTCCTCCGGTCGGCCTGGCGGCCCAGCAGGAGCAGCACCGTGAGCCCGACCACCACCGCCGCGTACTGCCCGATCTGCGGCGGGGTGAGCGGCCACAGCGCGCCGACCAGCCGCCCGCCGTACAGGTCGGGGAACGCCGCGCCGGGCGAGAGCAGCGCGCCGGCGGCCACCGTCCCGAGGACCGCGAAGTACATCCGCACGTGGTGGCGGACGAACCCCGGGCCGCCGTCCCACCAGCGGCTCAGCAGCCACAGCGTGGCGACGAAGAGAGCCAGCCGGCCGCAGCGGAACAGCGCGCCCCACCCGGACTCCAGGGTCGCGCTGGCGATCACGCTCGGCACCAGCAGCAGCGAGAGCAGGAGCAGGAACA
This sequence comes from Streptomyces durbertensis, assembly GCF_014156695.1. Taxonomy (GTDB): domain Bacteria; phylum Actinomycetota; class Actinomycetes; order Streptomycetales; family Streptomycetaceae; genus Streptomyces; species Streptomyces durbertensis. Next base: position 10,852 of record NZ_WMLF01000037.1, read on the forward strand.
CGCTCGGCCGGACGCGCAACCGCGGGTTCGCCACCAGGGCCAGCGTGAACGCGGCGGCCAGCGCGCCCATGGTGACCATCTGGATGAGGGAGCGGGGGAGGGGGACGAGGGTCTGGGCCCCGGCGGAGCCGAGCGTGTTGAGTACCAGCAGTCCCCAGGCCGTCCCGACGAGCTTCGACGTGCGGTCAGCGCCCATCTCCACCACGCTCCCGGAAACGGAGGGTGCTGCCCGCGTCCTGCCGGTACGGCGCGTCCTGCCACTGCGCGAAGTCCAGTACCCGGCTCTGGTCGCGGACGACAAACCGCCACGGGCCGACGTACACGTTGTCGCGCCAGCGGTTGTCCTGCCGCCGGGTGATCGCCTCCGCCACCTGCCGGCCCCGGTACGGCGACCACTCGGGGTAGGTGCCGTAGTTGGCCAGCACGGCCATCCGGGCGCATCCCTCCTCGCAGTCCACGACAGACCTGTCCAGCGTGAAGCGGTTGCCGTGGATCTCCACCCGCTGGGTCTTCCACCGGCAGTCGGCGTGGAGCGGCGCGGTGCTGATGCCCGGCTGCGCGCAGCGGTCGGTGTCCTTCACCAGCAGCGTGCAGTCGCCGGAGGAGGTGTTGGCCGGGCTGTTGCAGAACCGGTCGGCGTTCTCCCACAGGGTGATGCCGGACCAGTTGTCCTCCAGCACGTTGCGGTGGATCTCGATCCTGTCCGTGCGGGCCGGGATCCGCGGTTCGCCGCCGGACTCGGAGACGTAGACGGTCGCGTAGGGGAAACCGTCGCCGCGCTCGGCGCGTTCGCGGCCCTCGACCCAGTTGTTCCGGCGGATCGTGTTGCGCCGGATGACCGCGTTGTAGCTGGTCTCGTAGATCAGCGCGGCACCGTCGTTGGCCTCGACGGTGTTGTCCTCGATGCGGAAGTCGTTGTTGTTGGTGTCCGCCCACAGCCCGGTGCCGCGGTTGTCGTGCACCCAGTTGCCGCGCACGTCGGCGCCGTCGACGGCCCAGAACTTGACGCCTCCGGTGCAGCCGCAGCCCGGCCGCCGCCGCTCCCAGTCGTCCGTGTTGTTGCCCGTGATCTCGTTGCCCTCGACGACCAGGCCGCGCAGACGGCCGCCTGCCTTGTACGCGTTCATGCCGTACTGGCCGTTGTCGCGAAGGCAGTTGGCGCGGACCCGCTGGCCGACGCCGGCCATCAGCCCGGCGCCGGAGTTGTTCCGGATCGTCGAGTGCTCGATCACCCACCCGTCGGCGGAGTCGTGGTTGACCACGCCCTCGTCGTGCGGCGCGACAAAGCCCCGCACGGTCAGATGACGGATGGCGACGCCACGCGCGGTGCCGCCGAACGCGTACTGGTTGGTCTCCCGGCCGTCGAGCACCGCGCCGGGCGCGCCGACGTAGCGGTTGCCCTCCTTGGGCACCACCTGGGCGTAGCGGTGCCGGGTCAGCGTGTGGGTGCCGGGGCGGAGCCAGAACGTGGTGTTCGGCGGGTTGCTCCTGGTCTTCGCCGCCAGGTCGCCGACCACCGCGGGGTCGACCGCCACCGCGCCCGCCGGGGCCCGGGCCGGACCCGGCGCGGGCTTGGCGCACACCCGCGGCACGGACGCCGACGCCCCGACGGTCGGCTTCGGCCGCGGCTCGGGCTTGCTCTCACAGCCGGTCACCGCCAGCAGGGCGAGCGCCAGCGGCGCCGCCGGTAACCACCGGTGCCGCGACCCGATCCCCGTACCGGGAAGAACCATCACCGAGCCCCCTGGCCGTGGAACCCGAGCACGGTGACAAACGTGTCGCCGTCGTCGCCGAAGCCGGTGCCGACCAGCGTGGTGGCGGGTTCCCTGCGGCCGAAGCCGGCGGAGTACCAGCCCAGCGGCGGATCGCTCTCGCCGCGATGGGCCCGCCAGCGCAGCCGCTCGGGCAGGTCGAGCGTCGCGGAGCGGTCCTCGCCGTCCTTGTCCCAGGTGAGTTCCGCCCTGTTCCCCACCAGGTCCACGGCGACCGCCGGGCCGAGATGGAACGCCAGACTCACGGCGTTGCCCGGGCCGCGCAGCTCGTCGACCACCCTCAGCTCCCGGCCCGCCAGCTCCACCCGGCGGCGGTGCACGGCGGGCCGGTAGCCGTCGTGCTCGGCGCACCAGCGGGACACCCCCTCGTCGGAGGTGTCGGAGGTGTCCGCGACGAGGACGCGGCTGCGGGCGTGCCGGGTCCACAGGAACGGGCCGCCGGAGTCGGACTGGTCGGCGTGGTCCACCGCGAGGGTGTTGTGGCCCAGGGTGGAGCGGAAGTAGCGCCGCCACTCGGGCTGCCCGTGGTAGCAGTACGTGCCCGGGTCGGCGAGCACGTCGACCCCGTCGTGCCGGACCTCCACCGAGAGCGCGTCCGCGTGGGCGTGCGCGGCGATCGACAGGAAGCCGTGCGGGCCGCCGTCGCAGCGGCACCAGATCCCGTCGGGGCCGCGCAGGATCGTCATGCCCGCGTCGGGGAAGTGCGCCGGCCGGGTTGCCGGGCGGGCAGCCGTGCGGGACGTGGCGGGCGCGCCGGGTTGCGCCGGCCGGATGAGCGCGGTCAGCAGCGGGGTGCGCACGTCCGTTCCGGTCACCTCCGGCCACCAGGCGAGCCGGCCGAACACGGCGTCCCCGGTGGCCAGCAGCGACGCCCAGCGGTCGGTGCCCGCGCCGTCCACGACCAGACCGTGCCCGTCGTCCGCGTCCCCCTGGCGCGGCGGCCGCAGGTCACCGTCCACGACGGCCGCGAGCGCGTCGGTCATCCGCAGCAGCACCAGCCGGACGGACGGCGGGACCGGCACACCGGCCGCGTCCGCCTCGGCCAGCGCCGCCAGACCGAGCTCCAGCACCAGGCCGTGGTACTCGGTGGCCAGCTCCCGGTTGAGACCGGAGGGGAAGGTGTTGGTGCGCAGCCGGAGCGTCAGCGACCGCAGCGCGTCGTCCCGCCACCGCGCCGAGGAGGCGAACCAGTCGAACGCGCAGCCGGCGGCGAACTGCCCGGCGGCCTCCGCGATGACGTGGTTGTTCGCCGACGACCCACGGCTGGGGAACGCCGCGAGCCACCGCTGGTGGTGCCAGATCTGCCGGAGCGCCGCCGGGTTGTCCTCGAACAGCCCGGCCGCCCCCGGCCAGCCGTCGAGCAGCCGGCGGATCCACACCCACGACAGCAGCCGGATCCCCAGCTCGATGCCGCTTGTCCAGTGCACCCCGCGCAGCGGCGCGTTGACCGCCCACCACGACCGCAGATGCCCCGCCACCCGCTCGGCGTACCGGTTGTCCCCGGTGAGCGCGTAGGCGGCGGCGAGCACGGTCAGGTACTGGTGCCGGGACGGCTCCCAGATCTGCTTGACGTCGCCGACCGTGTCCTCGTCCCGGTACGGCACGTCGAAGGCGTGCAGCCCCGGGGCCCGGCGCCCGGTCTTCGGGTCGTACCACCAGTCCGGATCGACCAGGTCCTCGCGCTCCACCCCGAAGAACACGGCACGGCCGGCCATCAGCCGGTCCGCCTCGGCGATCAGACGCTTCGCGGCGTCCGACGGCACCGCCTCGACCGCCCCGGCGGGCAGGGTGGCCGTGAATCCGCCGCCGAGCGCACCCGGGAAGGTCGGCGGCGCCGACCGCCAGCGGCGTCTGCGCGCCGCGTCCCCCACCCGGCCCGCTACCTCGCCCGGGCCCATCCGGGACAGCCGCCGCAGGTACCAGCCCGCGCTCATGCTCATCGTGCCCCCGCCAGCGTCACCGGCGCCCCCTCGGCCAGGCTCTTCCGCACGGCGAGAGTGGCCGCGGTGGTGGCCACCAGCGACTCCAGCGGCACCGGCATCGGAGCGCCGTCGCGTACGGCCGCGAGGAACGCGTCCAACTCGGCGCGCTGGCCCTTGTCCCGCGCCCTGGGCAGCAGGGAACTCGTCCACCGCCCCCGTCGGCCGTACACCGAGGCGCGGACGAAGTCGTCGAGCCGCAGCGCCCGGCCGTCCGCCACGAGGTCCAGGGTCTCCTTGGGGAAACGGGACGGGCCGGTGGTGAGGTAGCTGACGGTGGCGGTGGAGCCGCCCGGGTAGCGCAACAGGACCTGGAGGTCCTCGTCGCCCGGCGTGGTGACCGCGTACACCGAGACCGGGTCCGCCCCGAGCAGCCAGCTCACCGTGTCGATGAAGTGCCCGCCCTCGCCGGTGAACCGCGAGCCCTCGACGCCCTGCCGGAGGTACCAGCTGCCGTGCTCCAACCGGCCCGCGTTGACCAGGTAGCGCACGCTCGCCGGCCCGCCGCGGGCGCCGAACCGCTTCCTCGCCTGCCGCAGCAGCGGCGCGAACCGGCGGTTGAAGCCGACCTGCAGCCGGTTGTTGCCGGACTCCTCCACCGCCGCGACGACGGCGGCCAGCTCGTCCTCGTCGAGCGCCAACGGCTTCTCCACGAAGACCGCCTTCCCGGCCAGCAGCGCCCGGCGGGTCAGCTCGACGTGCGAGCTGTGGCGGGTGACCACGAACACCGCGTCGACGGACGGGTCGTCGAGCACCGCGTCCAGCTCGGTGGTCGCCTCGGCGAAGCCGAACTTCCGCTGGGCGTTGGCCCCGGACAGCGCGGTGGTGGTGACCACCGTCGACAGCGTGACGTCCGCACGCCCCGTCAGGTGCGGCAGCAGCATCGAGGTCGCGTAGTTCCCCGCGCCGACAAACGCCAGCCGCACCGGCGCCCCGACGACGCGGGTCGAGATCGCGGGCGTCCGGCCGCGTCGCACGGCGGGCAGCGTGATCGCGGAGTCCCTTGCCTCCTCGGGCTGTTCGGACTGGTCCGGCTGTCCGGGTCGGTCGGCGGCGTCGGCTCCGTCGGCGTCGGGGCGGTCGGGGTAGCGGAACAGGACGGCCACGGCCTTCAGACCGCCGTCGTGCAGCGACCGGTAGGTCTCGACGGCGTCCTCGAAGGCGGCCGTGTGCGAGATCAGCGGCTCGACGTCGACGCGGCCCCGGGCGAGAAGGTCGAGGAAGCACGCCAGGTTGCGGCGCTCGGTCCAGCGCACGTAGCCGATCGGGTAGTCCCGCCCCTCCAGCTCGTACTCCGGGTCGTAGCGACCGGGGCCGTAGCTGCGGGAGAACCGGACGTCGAGTTCCTTCTCGTAGTAGGCGTTCCACGGCAGGTCCAGGCGGCACTTGCCGATGTCGACGACCCGGCCGCGGTCCCGGCTCAGCCGTGCGGCCAGCTCGACCGGCTGGTTGTCCCCGCCGCCGGCGGCCAGGTACACCTGGTCGACGCCGTGCCCCTCGGTGAGTTCGGCGACCGCCTTCTCCACGGCGGCGGAGTCGGGGGCGCCGCACGCCGCCGCGCCCGTGCGCTCGGCGAGTTCGCAGCGCACCGGGTCGGGGTCGACGCCGACGACCCGGACCCCCGAGGCGGCGAGCAGCTGCGCCACCAACTGCCCGATCAGACCGAGACCGATGACCAGTGCCACGTCGCCGAGCTGCGGCTCGCCGCGGCGGACACCCTGCAGCGCGATCGACCCGACGGTGCCGAACGCCGCGTGCCGCGGCGCGAGACCCTCCGGGGCCCGGGCGTAGAGGTTCTTCGGCACCCAGTTCAACTCGGCGTGCAGCGCGTGCTCGTTGCCGGCGCAGGCCACCACGTCGCCGACCGCCACGTCGTCGATCCCCGCGCCGACCCGCTCGACGACCCCGCACAGCGAGTAGCCCAGCGGCGTGTAGGAGTCCAGCCGGTTGTTCACCTTGCGGTAGGTGGCGGCCAACCCGTTCGTCGCGACGCTCTGCACGACCTTCGCCACCTGGTCCGGCCGTGAACGGGCCTTGCCCAGCATCGACATGCCGGCCTCGGAGACCTTCATCAGCTCGGTGCCGGTGGATATCAGCGAGTAGGCGCTGCGGACCAGCACACCCCCGGGCTTGCACGCCGGCACGGGCACGTCGAGCAGCGTCAGCTCGCCGCTCTTGTAGTTCTGCACGACCTGTTTCACCGGACTCCTCTTGATGTCTCTGATGTCTGTGCGTGTCTCTACGCCGTCGGGGAAGGGGGGCTGCCGGCGCCGGAGGTGGCGCCGCGGTACCAGTACTCGAGGGTCAGCACGTGCCACAGGTGCTTGGAGAAGTCCCGCTGCCCGGCGGCGTCCTCGGCGACGAGCCGCGCCAGCGCGTCGCGGCGCAGGAAACCGGAGCGGACCAGCTCGCCGTCGTTGACCACCTCGCGCACGAGCGGCGCGAGGTCCCGGCTCATCCAGGCCCGCAGCGGGGCGCTGAACAGGCCCTTCGGCCGGTAGACGATCTCCCGGGGCAGGACCGTGCGCGCCGCCTCCTTCAGGACGGCCTTGCCCTGCCTGCCGGCGATCTTCCGACGGCCGGGCACGGCAAACGCCGCCTTCACCACCTCGACGTCGACGTACGGCACCCGCACCTCCGTCGACGCCGCCATGCTCGACCGGTCCGTGTAGGCGAGGTTCAGGCCCGGCAGGAACATCCGGGCGTCGCCCAGGCACATGCGGTTGACGAAGTCGTCGAGATGGTTGTCCTCGTAGACGTCCGTGTGCTCGGTCAGCACGTCGTCGACCGCCCCGGCCAGGTCCGGATCGACGAGGCCGAGCAGCTCGTCCCGGTCGTACATGGTGTAGCTGCGGCGGAAGGCGGTCTCCTCCGGCAGCTCGGCGAAGGACAGGAACCGCTTCGCGAAGCGCACCGACCGGTACCCGCGGCGGGCGGTGGCGACCGGCAGCCGGTCCACGGCCGCCGACAGGCCGCGCCGCAGGGGCCGGGGGACCCGCTGGTAGCGCAGCGCCAGCAGGTTGGCCAGGTGCTTGCGGTAGCCGGCGAACAGCTCGTCGGCGCCCATCCCGGACAGCATCACCTTCACCCCGGCCTCCCGGGCGGCCGAGCAGATGAGGAACGTGTTGATCGCGGCCGGGTCGCCGATCGGCTCGTCCAGGTGGTATGTCATCCGCGGCAACAGGTCGAGCACGTTCGGGTTGATCTCGATCTCGTGCAGGTCGACGCCGAACCGCTCGGCCACCCGCCGGGCGTAGCGCAGGTCGTCCGGCATCGCCTCGAACCTGGCGTCCTCGGCGCGGAACCCGATCGTGTAGGCCGAGATCCCGGGTCGGTCGCGGGCCGCCAGCGCGGTCAGATAGCTGGAGTCCAGCCCGCCGGAGAGGAAGGTCGCCACCGGCACGTCGGAGAGGAGATGGCGCCGGGTCGACTCCTCGACCACGGCGTGCAGGTCCGGCCGCTCGCCCGCCCGTGCCCGCTCGCGGCCCTCCTCGGCGACCTCCCGCAGACTCCAGTACCGGCCGCGCTCCACCCGGCCGTCGGGCCGGCACCGCAGCCAGCTCCCCGGCGGCAGCTTCTCCGCCTCGCGGAACGCGCACCGCGAGTCGGGCACCCAGTAGTACAGCAGCGACGCCACCAGCGCCGCGTGGTCCACCTCCAGCGACCCGCCGGTCACCGCGGCGAGCGCCTTCAACTCGGAGGCGAACACCAGGCCCCCGCCGCGCCGCAGCAGGAACAGCGGTTTCACGCCGAGCTGGTCCCGGACGAGCACCAGGTCGCCGGTCCGCTCGTCGAAGATCCCGAACGCGAACATGCCGCGCAGCCGGGGCAGGCAGTCCGTACCCCAGCGCCGCCACGCCTCCAGCAGCACCTCGGTGTCGGAGGTGCCGCGGAAGCGCACCCCGGCCGAGGCCAGTTCGGCGCGCAGCTCGGGCGCGTTGTACAACTCGCCGTTGTACGTCAGGGCGAGACCGCCGGAGACCATCGGCTGGGCGCCCGTCCCGGACAGGTCGACGACGGCCAGCCGCCGGTGCCCCAGATGCACCTCGCCGTCGCCCGCGGAGTGGCCGTACCTCCCCGCGCCGTCCGGGCCCCGGTGGGCGAGGGTGTCGGTGAGCCGGTCGGTCACGGCCTTCCCGTCCGGCCATCGGTACGTGCCCGCGATGCCACACATGTCCTACCGAGCCTCCTGGTTGCTGTCGGGGACCGGTGTGGCCCATGTCGGGACCGGTTCCGGCCGCCGTGTTCCCGCCCCGTTCCGCCGGGGCCGGGCTTCGGCCCGGCCACGCGGCGCGTGCGGGCCCTCCCACAACGTGCCGTCGCTGCGGTCACGCGGATCGGGATCGACCAGCACCACGCCGGCCACCGCGACGTGCTGGTCCGCGAGTTGGCGCGCCACGGTGTGCAGCCAAGCGGCGCTCGCGTGCCCGGCACGCACGACAAGGACCGTCCGGGCGCCGAGGCGGTGCAGGTCGGTCCACGCGGTGCCGGGCGCGACCGAGCCGACGCCGAGCCGGTACCCGGGAGGCGGGACGGCGGTGGCGCGGGCGCTGTCGACCACGACCGGGTCTCCCGCCTTCGGACGGCGCCCCGCGAGCGCGGAGCCGGGCAGGCCGTCGACGACGACCACCGGGCCGTCGGCCGCGAGCGCACGGGCGAGATCCAGGGCGATGGCGGCGGTGTCGCGCGGGCAACCGAGCTCCAGCAGCGACAGCTGGTCGCCGCCGCCGCGCACGGTGCGGGCCAGTGACGCGGTGAGCCGGTCCCGCGCCACCCGGGTCCGCTTCCGCTGCCACCACACGGGGGACCGGCGCGGCAGCTCCGCGACGACCGAGGCGCCGAGGTGCGCCGCGATCTCCCGCCGCAGCACGGGACGGTCCGCCACCACCGTGGCGACGGCGGCCAGCGCGAGCCCGAGCGCGAGCCCGAGGACCAGCCCGATCCCGGCGTTGACGGCGGCCGCCCTGGGCAGCGAGTGCCGCACCGCGCGCGGCGCGTCCACGACCTGTGTGCCGGCGACGAGTGGGGCGGTCCCGACGTGCGCCTCCGTGGCCCGCCGGTTGAAGTCGCTGATGCGGGAGGTGAGTTCGGCGCGGCGGGCGAACAGCGACTCCGTGTTCGCCGACGCGCCCGGCCCGCTCTCCGGCGAGCCGTCCTCGATCGCCTTGTTGACCTCGGCGAGTTCGTCCCGCATCCGGTCGCGCTGCTTGAGCAGGGCCCTGGACTCGGCGTCCGCGGCCGCCCGTATCCGGTTCACATGGTCCGTGACAAACGCGTCGGCCAGCGCACCGGCGCGGGCCACCGCCTCCGCGTCGCTGCCGCCCGACACCGTGATCTGGAGGACGTTGTTGGTCAGGCCGACACCCTGGTAGTCCCGCAGGAAGTTTTCCGGCTTCTCCGGGGAGTCCAGCGACCGCAGCGCGGCCTCCGCGACGCGGGTGGTGTGCAGCAGCGCGACGTCGGTGCGGATCAGCGTGCCGGGGTCGTTGGGCTGGTCCTGCTGGTGGGCGACGAGCACCTTGGTCACCGCGGTCGGCGGCGGGGGAAGCAGAACCGCCACCGCCGCGCCGACAAGCAGACCCAGCAGGGCCACGCAGCCCCAGAGGCGGCGCCGTCGGCGTACCGCCACCACCAGTGCCTGAAGGTCCAGCAGCGGCGCGGCCGCCTCGGACGTGGTGCCGTTCCTCACCCGACGCCTCCCCTCGCGGTCTCGCCGACCGCGAGCGCGGGCGGGGCTTCGGCCCCGGGGCGGCCGGCGGGCCGCGCCTGACGCGTGGCCAGGACGGGCTCGGCGAGGACCACGCCGACGACCTCGTGCCCGGCGTCGGCGCAGGCCTCGGCGAGGCCGGTGAGTTCCGCCGCGGTCCGGTCGCCCGCGCTGAGGACGACCAGAGCGCCGGCCTCGTCCGCCTCCCGGTCCGGTACCACCGGCTGTGACACACCGACCCCGACCACGCGCAACACGGGCCCGTCCGCACCCGAAGGACTCGGGGAGCGATCGCCGCCGGCCTCGGCGGCGAGCCGGCCGGCGGCCCGGCGGGCGAGCTCGTCGCCCTCGGGCACGACGACCAGCAACCGCCGTGCGCCGTGCGCCCTGCCGTGCAGCCGGGCGCACACCCGCCGGTAGCGGGTCCGCAGGCCCGCCTCGTCGTCGAAGGTCCGCGGAGCGGGCGCGTCCCATCGGACGTCCAGGCCCAGCAGCCTCCGCAGTCGGCTGCCCGCGCCGCTTCCCCCGGACCGGCGTGCGGCCCGTTCGACGGGCACGCCGACCGTGCCCATCGCCGTCGCGCCCAGTGCCGCCGCGACCTCCCGCTCGGTGCGCGGCCGGCCACCGGCCCGTGCGGCGGCCAGATGGCCGACGACCCCGAGGAGGAAGAACAACAGCGCCCCACCGGCGACGAGTTGCGCCCGGGTCGGCGGCGCCTCACCGGTCGGCCGGGCCGCCGGGCCCATCACGACCATGTGGGCCCTGTCGGCGGTGGAGTCGGCCTGCTCCACCTTCCTGACGGCGTCCTGGAGCGCGGTGCGCAGCTTCGCGAGTTCGGTGCGGGCCTGCACGCTCTCCACGCTCGCCCCGTCGCCGGCGGAGTCGGCCAGCTCGGTGATGCGGCGGTTGGTCCGCACCACCAGCCGCCGCAACTCCTCGGGCCCCGCCGACGCCTCGGGACCGGCGTCCTCTCCCGCGATCCGCGCGGCGAACGCGACGAACTGCCGGACCATCTGGTCGGAGAGCTGCTGCGCCCGCTCCGGGGTGTCGGAGGTGCCGGAGATCCTGATGATGTTCCCGTCGGTGGTCTCGGCGCTGACCCGGTCCCGCAACGCGCCGCCGCCGACCCCGGGCCACCCCAGCGCGGCCGCCGCGCGGTCGACCACCACCGAACTGGTCGCGATCTCCGCCTGGGTCAGCAGTTCGCGCTCCTGCCACGCGCCCGGCAGCAGTACCGACGCCGACGTGGTGTAGCGCGGCGGGAAGAGCAGGGAGGCGCCGTACCCGGCAAGCGCGCCCACCAGCGCCAGAACGGTCAGCAGCCGCCCGCGCCGACGGATGATCCGCCCGATCGTGACCAGGCGCAGTGTCTCCTCGCTCAACGACGCGGCCTCTTCTCGGCCCGGTACCAGTCCCAGACCCGGCCCGGGCTCCAGGCCCGGGCCCTGCCGCGCCCCCGGCCCCGGCAGGCGGCGGCGTAGGCGGCGAGCAGCGACGCCTGGGAGTTCTTCCAGGCCAGCGGCCCGCTGATCCGCTCCTGCCCGATCTTGCCCATCAGCGCGCGTTTCTCCGGATCGTCCAGCAGCCGCGCGATCAGCCCGGCGAACGCGGCCTCGTCGCCGGCGGGCGCGTAGAGGGCGGCGTCACCGGCGGAGACCCGCGCCTCCTTGAGGTCGAACGAGACGATCGGCCGGCCCATCACCATGTACT
>NZ_WMLF01000370.1 GCF_014156695.1 Streptomyces durbertensis
TAAGAGACAGGTGCGGGGGCGCAGCCGATCGCCTGTGGCCGGGGGGCCGCGTTCGACGGCCTCGACTCGCGCGGCCCCGCTTGCCGGGACCGGCGGAGGGCCCGCGCCGACGGTAGGGGGCCCTGTCGACCTCACCGCCGGCGCAGGCGCGGGCGATCCGGGGTCAGGTCGCGTCGGCTTCGAAGGTGCGCAGCAGGTCCGCGGCGACGCTCACGGCGATCGTCGCGGGTTCCTTGCCGGTGATGTCGGCCAGTCCGATGGGGGTCTTGATCCGATGAATCGCGGCGTTGTCGTGGCCGCCCTCCTCGGAGAGGCGCTTGCGGAACCGCGCCCACTTGGCCGCCGACCCGATGAGCCCGATGGAGCCGAGATGGGGGGTGCGCAGGGCGGCGTCGCAGAGGGCGGCGTCCTCGGCGTGGTCGTGGGTCATGATCAGGACGTGGGTGCCGTGCGGCATCTCTTCCAGCACCTCCTCGGGCAGCAGTGGCGTGTGGTGCGTGTGCACCTGCGCCACGGCGTCCGCGAGTACGTCGAGCCGCTCCTTGGAGAGGAGGTCGGAGCGGCTGTCGACCAGGTGGAGGTCGAGGTCCTGTCGTGCCAGGACGCGCGCGAGTTCCAGCCCGACGTGGCCGACGCCGAAGATGGCCACCGCCCGTACCACCGGCAGTGGTTCGAGCAGCACCGAGACCTGGCCGCCGCAGCACTGCACGCCGTGCTGGTTGGTCACCTTGTCGTTCAGGGCGAACTCCATCAGCTCCGGCTCCGGCTTGAGCGTGGCGATCATCTCCCGGGCCCGGTCGATCGCGACGGCCTCGACGTTGCCGCCGCCGATCGAGCCCCACGTCCCGGTCCGCCCCACGACAAGCTTGGCGCCGGCGTCTCGCGGGGCGTGACCGCGCACGGCCGCGACGGTCACCAGCACACCGGGCTCCCGGCGTGCTCGCAACCGCGCGACCGCGGCGATCCACGTCATGTCAGGCACCGCTCAGCGCTTCCGAGCCGGTTCGGGTCCCGGCGCCCGTGGCCTGCCCGTTCGCGGCGCGGCCGGCACCGGCGTGGCCGTCGCGGGCCACGCCGTCACCGGGGAAGCCGTCGCGGGCGTTGTCGTCCTGGCGGACCGACTGGATCGCCCAGTACACCGCCTCCGGCGTCGCGGGGGACGCCAGCTCGACGCCGACCCCACCCGGCCCGAACGCGGCGACGGCCTGCCGCAGCGCCTCCCGCACCGAGAAGGCCAGCATCAGCGGAGGCTCGCCCACGGCCTTGGAGCCGTAGACCGCGCCTTCCTCCGTGGCGTTCTCCAGCAGCGTGACGTTGAACTCCTCCGGCATCTCGGAGAAGCTCGGCAGCTTGTACGTGCTGGCCGCCTGGGTCTGGAGCCGTCCGCGGTGCGGTCCGTCGCCGGTGTCCCAGCGCAGGTCCTCCAGCGTCAGCCAGCCCGCGCCCTGCACGAATCCGCCCTCGACCTGCCCGATGTCGATCAGCGGGGAGAGGCTGTCGCCGACGTCGTGCACGATGTCCACCCGCCGGATGCGGTACGCGCCGGTGAAGCCGTCGACCTCGACCTCGGTCGCGGCGGCGCCGTTGGCGAAGTACTTGAACGGCGAGCCCCGGAACGTCTTGGCGTCCCAGTGCAGCCCCTCGGTCCGGTAGAAGCCGGCCGCCGACAGTTGCACCCGCTGGAAGTACGCGGTGCGCACCAGGTCGTCCCAGGCCAGCTCCGCGTCGCTGCCCAGGGCGCGTGCCACGCCCTCGACGATGCGTACGTCCGACGCGTTCGCGCCCAGTTGCGAGGCGGCCACCTGCAGCAGCCGCCCGCGCAGCTGTTCGCAGGCGTTCTTGATGGCGCCGCCGTTGAGGTCTGCTCCGGAACTGGCGGCTGTCGCCGAGGTGTTGGGCACCTTGTCGGTGCGGGTCGGGGCGAGGCGGACCTTGTGCGCCGGGATGCCCAGGGTGGTCGCGGCCACCTGGATCATCTTGGTGTGCAGACCCTGCCCCATCTCGGTGCCGCCGTGGTTGATCAGGACCGAGCCGTCCTTGTAGATCAGCACCAGCGCCCCGCCCTGGTTGAAGGCGGTGAGGTTGAACGAGATGCCGAACTTGATGCCGGTGATCGCGAGCGCCCGCTTGGTGTGGGGGTGCGCGGCGTTGAAGGCGGCGATCTCGCGCCGGCGGTCGGCGAGGCCGGCGTTCTCCTTGACCTGCTGCCAGGTGGTGGCGATCCGCTCGGCCTGGGTGACGGGCTGGCCGTACGGCGTCGTCTGGCCCTGGCCCGGCTGGTAGAAGTTGCGCTCGCGCAGCTCCATGGGGTCGAGGCCGAGCCGCGGCGCGACACGGCCGAGGATGTCCTCGATCACCAGCATGCCCTGGGGTCCGCCGAAGCCGCGGAAGGCGGTGTTGGAGACGGTGTTGGTCCTGGCGATGCGGCCGGCGACGCGCGCGTTCGGGATCCAGTAGGTGTTGTCGATGTGGCACAGCGCCCGGGCGAGGACCGGCTCGGAGAGGTCCAGGCTCCAGCCGCCGTCCGCGGTCAGCGTCGCGTCGAGCGCCTGGATGCGGCCGTCGGCGTCGAAGCCGATCTTCCACGAGGCGTGGAACCCGTGCCGCTTCCCGGACATCGTCAGGTCCTGCGTCCGGTTGAGGCGCAACCGGACCGGGCGGCCGGTCAGCTTGGCGCCGAGCGCGGCGACGGCGGCGAACCCGTGCGGCTGCATCTCCTTTCCGCCGAAGCCGCCGCCCATCCGCAGGCACTGCACGGTCACCTCGTGCGAGGGCACACCGAGCACGTGGGCGACGATCTCCTGCGTCTCCGACGGGTGCTGGGTGCTGCTCTGGATGAACACCTGCCCGCTCTCGTCGACCTGGGCGAGGGACGCGTGGGTCTCCAGGTAGAAGTGCTCCTGGCCGGCGAACTGGAACTCGCCGGTGAACACGTGCGCGGAGTCGGCGAAGCCGGCGTCGATGTCGCCGGTCTCCATCAGCGGCCTGGCGCCGTGGTAGCTCCCCGCCGCCATCGCGTCCTGGAGCGTGACCAGCGCGGGCCGCTCGTCGAGCTCCACCTCGACGGCCTCCGCACCGAGCCGGGCCGCCTCCAGGGTCTCGCCGAGCACCCAGGCGACCGCGTGGCCGTGGAACATGACCTCGTCGGGGAAGAGCGGCTCGTCGTGCTTCATACCGGCGTCGTTGACGCCGGGCACGTCCGAGCCGGTCAGCACCCGGACCACTCCGGGCACGGCGAGCGCCGGCTCGGCGCGCAGCGCGGTGACCGCGCCGTGGGCCTTCATGACCTGGACCGGGTAGGCGTGCAGCACGTCCTTGGTGCGCTGCACGAGGTCGTCGGTGTAGAGCGCGGTACCCGTGACGTGCAGGACGGCGCTCTCGTGCGGCATCGAGAGGCCGACGACGGGCATCTCGGGGCGCTCGGACAGGTGACTCATGACGACACCGCCTCGGTGGTCTGGGCGTGCAGCTTCAGCAGGCTCTGGCCGAGCATCGCGGAGCGGTACGCGGAGCTGGCGCGGTGGTCGCTCATCGGCGTGCCCTCACCCCGCAGTACCTGTGCCGCGGTCCGGGCGGTCTCCGCCGACCACGGCCTGCCCTCCAGGGCCTCCTCGGTGGCGAGGGCGCGGACGGGGGTCGCGGCGACGCCGCCCAGGCCGATGCGGGCCTTGCGGACGATGCCGTCCCGGACGTCGACCGCGAAGGCGACCGCGACGCTGGAGATGTCGTCGAAGCGCCGCTTGGCGATCTTGTGGAAGGCCACGACCGGCGACAGCGGGAGCGGAACGCGCACCGCGCGGATCAGCTCGCCGGGACGGCGCACGCTCTGCCGGTAGCCGGTGAAGTAGTCCGCCAGCGGGACCTCGCGCTCACCGTCGGCGTCGGCGAGCACCAGCGAGGCCTCAAGGGCGAGCAGCACCGGCGGGCTGTCGCCGATGGGCGAGCCGGTGCCCAGGTTTCCGCCGAGGGTGGCACCGTTGCGGATCAGCCGGGACGCGAACTGCGGGAAGAGTTCCGCGAGGAGCGGGACACCGCCGTCGAGGCGGCGTTCGATCTCGGTGAGCGTCAGCGCCGCGCCGATCTCGATCACGTCGGACTCGACGCGCAGTTCCCGCAGTTCGGGGAGGCGGTCGACGGCGACCGCGCAACCCGCTCGGCGGGAACGGATGTTGACCTCTACGCCCCAGTCGGTGGAGCCGGCCACCACCACCGCGTCAGGGCGCTCGCGCAGCACCTGCAGCGTCTCCGCCAGGGTCTCCTTCCGCAGGAACGCGCTGCCGTCCTGGGCGTAGTCGGTGGCGACCGGCGCGGGCGGCGCCTGCTCGCGTCGTCGCGCCAGCGGGTCCTCGTCGGTGGGCGTCCCGACGGCAAACGCGGCATCGCGGATCGGGCGGTAGCCGGTGCAGCGGCACAGGTTGCCGCTCAGCGCGTGCAGGTCGAACCCGTTCGGGCCGTGCTCGGCATCGGTGCCGTCGGCGGCGTCCCCGTGCGCACAGCGGTTCGGCCGGTAGTACTCGGCGGCCATGCTGCAGACGAAGCCCGGCGTGCAGTACCCGCACTGGGAGCCGCCGCGGACCGCCATCTCCTCCTGCACCGGGTGCAGGGCGGGAGGCGTGCCGGGTTCGCCGGCGCCGGCGAGACCTTCGGAGGTGACGACCTCCTGGCCGTCGAGCGCCGCGGCCGGGACCAGGCAGGCGTTGACCGCCACCCAGTCGGTGGGCTTGTCCACCCCGGGGCGGGCCACCAGGACCGAGCAGGCGCCGCACTCACCCTCCGCGCAGCCCTCCTTGGTGCCGGTGAGCCCGCGCTCCCGCAGGAAATCCAGGACCGTGGTGTGGGGTGCGCACGGCGAGATCGGTGTTTCTTTCCCGTTGACCGTGATCCGCGCCTCTGTCATGACAGACCTTCGTTTCGGTGCATGATCGGTCGATTCATCATGTTCGCCAATTCCAGGCAGCTTTCTGTGTTCGGGCGCGCACAGGAGACGGTCGGGCGCAGAACGGCACGCGTCAGCGGCGTACCGGAAAGTAATGGCGGGGAAACCCGGAATGCGCCGCAGAAAGGCGCATCAGAACGGCTTGCTCAGCAGCCGTGCGCGATCCGACCCGGAACCCAGACAGTGCTCTGGGCGAGACGACCAAGGTCAGAGTTGGCGTTCATCTGCCGGTCGCCTCCTTTCGATGGTTATACGGATCGACTTGTACCGCAAATTAGTGGCAGGGACCACACCTGTCAAGAGGTGGGCCTTGGAATGTGGACACACGGTAAGGGTCCGAACGCCTTGAGAACCGGTCCGATCGCGGGCTGGGCCGCGGGCGAAAGCCCCGGGGCGGGCTGCGCGGGTAGCCAGACGTGGTCAGCGGGGGGCCGGGGTTCTGTGGGGGACGG
>NZ_WMLF01000371.1 GCF_014156695.1 Streptomyces durbertensis
GCCTGGGGTGCCGGGGCGGGCGCGGACGGGCTCGTCGCGTCGGGGATCCCGGCGAGACCCGCGAGGTAGTCGGCGTCGGAGGCGCGGACGCCGCTGCCGGGGCCGCCCTCGCCGTCCTGGGCCGCCATGTGCTCGGCGAGTTCGTCTGTCGGCCGGTGGCCGGTGAGCTTCTGGCGTCCGCGGCCGACGGCCTCCAGGGTCTTGGCCAGCACCGCCTCGAACGCCCTGAACTGCGCCTCGATGTACTCCTCGGCGCGCTGCCTGCGCGTCTCCGGGTCGGTGGCGTACTCCTGCGGGTCATCGCCCGGGAGGTCCTGGCCGTCGGCGGTGCGGCCGAGCAGCTTCTCCCGGCCGCGGTCGACGGAGCCGATGGTCTTGCTCAGCACGACCTCGAAGTTCGCCAGCTTGCTGTCGACGTAGTCGTCGGCCTGGGCGCGGATCTCGGCGGCCTCACGGCGGGCCTCGTCGAGGATGCGGTCGGCCTCCTGCTGGGACCGGCGGGCGACCTCGGTGCCGGAGACCAGCGAGCCGCGCTCGTGGTGCGCCGCGTCGATGATCCGCTGGGCCTCCTGACGGGCCTCGGCGACGACCTGCTCCCTGTCCCCCAGCACCTCCCGGGCCTGCGCGAGGGAGCCGGGGAGCGCGTGCCGCACCTCCTCCAGCATGCCCAGCAGCTCGGCGCGGTTGACCACGCAGGAGGCCGACATGGGCATGGAGCGGGCGCTCTTGACCGCCGTGACGATCTCGTCGAGTCTCTGCTGTACGTCCACGGGGGTGACTGTACGGCCAGCGGACGCCCCCGCGACAGCCGAAGCACGTACCTCCGCCGTACCGGTCAGCGCTCGGCCAGCCGGGCCCGGAGCGCCGTCAGCACCGGCTCGGGCACCAGGTGGGAGACGTCGCCGCCCCAGGCCGCGACCTCCTTGACCAGGCTGGAGGAGAGGAAGCTGTAGGTGGGGTTCGTCGGCACGAACAGCGTCTCGACGCCCGAGAGCCCGATGTTCATCTGCGCCATCTGCAACTCGTAGTCGAAGTCGCTGACCGCGCGCAGGCCCTTGACGATCGCCGGGATCTCGCGCTGCTTGCAGAAGTCGACGAGCAGCCCGTGGAACGCCTCGACCTCGACGTTCTCGTACTCGGCGGTCACCGTGCGGATGAGGTCGATGCGCTCGTCGACCGCGAACAGGCCCTGCTTGCTCTTGTTGATCATCACCGCGACGTGCACGACGTCGTAGAGCTTGGAGGCCCGGCCGATGATGTCGAGATGTCCGTTGGTGATGGGGTCGAACGACCCCGGGCAGACGGCGCGGCGCACTGGTCTTCCCTCGCTCTCCGGGCTGGTCATGACGCGTCGGTAACTTCTTCGGCCGCGCGACCGTACCAAAACGTTCCCTCGCCGTAGCGACGGGATCGCAGGGCCTCGAAGCCTTCCGGCCAGCGGAATGCGCCGCCTCTGGTGCTGCGCTCCACGGTGGCGAGGGCGGCGCCGGAGAGCCAGCCCTCCGTACGGAGTGTGATCAGGATCTCCCGGAGCCGGTCGTCGGTGACGGCGTACGGCGGGTCGAGGAAGACGACGTCGAACGGCACGTCGGGGGGCGGCCCCTGGAGCAGCTGCTCGGCCTTGGCGGTGCGCACCTCGGCGCCGCGCAGGGCGGTGGCGCGGACGTTCTCCCGGACCACCTTCGCGGCCCGCGCGTCGGCCTCCACGAGCAGCGCGTGCGCGGCGCCCCGGGACAGCGCCTCCAGTCCCACCGCTCCCGAACCGGCGTACAGGTCGAGCACCCGCCGGCCGGTCCACTCCCCCAGCCGGGCCTCCCAGCTGGAGAACAGGCCTTCCCGGGCACGGTCCGAGGTGGGCCTGGTGCCCGTGCCGGGCGGCACGGCCAACCGGCGGCCACCGGCGCTTCCGGCGATCACGCGAGGCATGGCGGGCGAGTCCTTACAGGTCGGTCGGTCTTGTGCCCCCCACGATATGGCCGTTCGCGCCGGCCGGCCGACCATCCCGCGCTGCGGGGAGGCGGTCAGCCCTTGTCCAGGTACTCCTCCCGTTCGGCGTCGAGCAGGGCGTCCAGCGCGGTGCGCAGGCCGGGCCAGCTCTCCAGCGTCGGGTCGGCGGCCACCACCGCCGTCGCCTCCCGCCTGGCCTCGGTGATGACGTCCTCGTCTTCGATGACGGTGAGCATCCGCAGGCTGGAGCGGACGCCGGACTGCGCCTGGCCGAGGACGTCGCCCTCCCGCCGCTGCTCCAGGTCGATGCGGGAGAGCTCGAACCCGTCGAGCGTCGCGGCGACGGCGTCCAGCCGGGCCCGGGCCCCGCTCGCCTCCGGCGCCTCGGTGACCAGCAGGCACAGCCCGGCGGCCGATCCGCGCCCGACGCGGCCGCGCAGCTGGTGGAGCTGGGAGACGCCGAACCGGTCGGCGTCCATGATCACCATGACGGTCGCGTTGGGGACGTTCACCCCGACCTCGATCACCGTCGTGGCGACCAGCACGTCGAGCTCGCCGGCGGCGAAGCGGCGCATCACGTCGTCCTTGTCGTCCGGCGGCATCCGGCCGTGCAGCACCGCCACCCGCAGCCCGGAGAGCAGCCCGCCGAGCTGCGCGGCGACGTCGACGACGGCCAGCGGCGGCCGGCGCTCCTCCCCTTCCGGCCCTTCCGGCCCCGTGCCGTCGCCGTCCGCGACCTCCTCCGGTTCCGCCGTCTTCCGGCTCTTCCCGCCGTCCGCCGCGGGCTCCTCGTCGCCGATGCGGGGGCAGACGACGTACGCCTGGTGCCCGGCCAGGGCCTCCTCCCGGACCCGCTCCCAGGCGCGGCTGAGGAAGTGCGGTTTGTCGGCGGCCGGCACCACGTGGGTGGCGATCGGCGCCCGCCCGGCGGGGAGCTGGTCGAGCACCGAGGTCTCCAGGTCGCCGAAAACGGTCATCGCGACCGTGCGCGGGATGGGGGTGGCCGTCATGACCAGCAGGTGCGGCGGCCGGCTGCCCTTGGAGCGCAACGCGTCGCGCTGCTCCACACCGAACCGGTGCTGCTCGTCCACGACAACCAGGCCCAGGTCGTGGAAGCGGACCTTGTCCTCGATGAGCGCGTGTGTGCCGATGACCACACCGGCCTCGCCGGTGGCCAGGTCGAGCAGGGCCCGCCGGCGGGCCGCCGAGCCCATCGAGCCGGTCAACAGCACGACCTTCGTGCCCAGTTCGCTGCCGCCGAGCATGCCGCCCTCGGCGAGGTCGCCCATCATCTCCACGATCGACCGGTGGTGCTGCTGGGCCAGCACCTCCGTCGGGGCGAGCATCGCCGCCTGCCCGCCGGCGTCCACCACGGTGAGCATGGCGCGCAGCGCCACCATCGTCTTGCCGGAGCCGACCTCGCCCTGGAGCAGCCGGTGCATCGGGTGGGAGCGGGCGAGGTCGTCGTGGATCTCCCGGCTGACGCGCTGCTGGCCCTCGGTGAGGGTGAACGGCAGCCGGGCGTCGAAGGCCGCCAGCAGGCCGTCCGGTCGCGCCGTCCTGGGTGTCGCGGGCAGCTGCTCGTCGGCCAGTCGGCGGCGGGCCAGCGCGACCTGGAGGACAAACGCCTCGTCCCACTTCAGCCGCGCTCTCGCAGCATGGATGTCGGCCTTGGTGCGCGGCCGGTGGACCGCGGTCAGCGCCTCCGGCAGCGGCAGCAGCCCCCGGGAGTCCCGCAGGGTGCTCGGCAGCGGGTCGACGAGGCCGGCCCACTCGATCGCCTCCAGCGAGTCCAGCACCGTGCCGACGGCCTGCTCGATCTTCCAGGAGTTCAGCTGGCGGCAGGCCGGGTAGAGCGGCAGCAGCTCGCCGGCGAAGCGCTCGACGGCCTCCCGCCCGTCGTCCTCGTCGAGCAGCTTGTACTCGGGGTGCGCGAGCTGGAGCTTGCGGTTGAAGACCGAGACCTTGCCGGCGAACATCCCCCGCCGTCCGGGCAGCAGCTGCTTCTCGTGGGCGAAGGCGCCGCGCCCGAAGAAGACCAGCTGGAGCCGCCCGCTGCCGTCGGTGAGCGTCACCTCCAGCCGTTGGCCCCGGCCCCGGTTGAACTTCAGCAGCCGGGCGTCGGCGACCCGGGCGACGACCGTGACGTGCTCGTCCAGCGGGAGGTCGGCCAGGCGCGTCAGCTCGCCTCGCTCGGCGTAGCGGCGGGGGTAGTGGTGCAGCAGGTCGCCGACGGTGTGCAGGCCGAGCTGTTCGGCCATCACCGTGGCGGTGCTGCCGCCCACGACCTTCTTCAGGGGATCAGCCAGTGCGGACACGGTCCCCATCTTGGCTTACGGCTGTGACAGTGCGAGGGACGACGCCGCGGCGGACGGCCCGGGCGCGGTCGACGGACGCTACTCGACGCCGATGAGCAGCGGCGCGTTCTGTCTGCCGGTGTAGACGAGGGTGTCGACGCCCAGGTGGCCGCGGCGCACGTGCTGCTCCAGCCGGTCGGCGAGCGCGCGGTCGACGTCGGCGCCGAGCACCACGGTGACCAGCTCGCCGCCGGCGGCGAGCATCCGGTCCAGCACGGTGGCGGCCGTCTCGAACAGCTCGCCGCCGATGACCGCGACGTCGCCGTCGATCATGCCGAGGAGGTCGCCGGCCTCGCAGACGCCGACCGTCGTCCACGAGCGGTGTTCGGCGACGGTGAGTTCACCGAAGCGGGTGGCGCCGGCCGCGGCGGTCATCGCCACGACGTCCTCGTCGAAGCGGCGGGACGGTTCGTGCACGGCAAGCGCGGCGAGGTTCTGGACCGGTGAGCGGGTGGGCACGATCGCCACCCGCAGTCCGGCGGCGCGGGCCTGTTCGGCGGCGGCCGCCGCCGGGTGGCGGAGTTCGGCGCTGCCGGGCAGCAGGATCACCTCGCGGGCGTTGGCCCGGGTGACGGCGGCGGCCAGTTCGCCGCTGGCCGGCGGTTCCCCGGCGCGGGTGGTCAGGACGGTCGCGCCGGCCTCGGCGCACAGCGCGGCGAGGCCGTCACCGGGCACCACGGCGACCACCGCGCGGGCGGCCGGTTCGGGGGCCGGCGGGGGCTGCTCCGCGAGCCGGTCGAAGTGGGTGATGCGGATGCGGTGCGGCCGGCCGGCCTCCACACCGGCCTCCACGGCCGCGCCCGCGTCGTCGACGTGGACGTGCACGTTCCACAGGCCGTCGCCGCCGACGACCACCAGCGAGTCGCCGAGCGCGTCGAGCCGGGCGCGCAGCCGGGCGACGGCCTGCTCGGTCGCGTCGAGCAGGTAGATGACCGGTCTCTTATACACATCTCCGAGCCCACGAGACCTCAGGAAATCGCGTATGCCGTCTTCTGCTTGAAAAGGGGGGGGGGGGGGGGGGGGGGGGGGGGGGGGGGGGGGGGGGGGGGGGGGGGGGGGGGGGGGGGGGGGGGGGG
>NZ_WMLF01000372.1 GCF_014156695.1 Streptomyces durbertensis
CCCGCCACACCGCCCACATCCCCCGCGTTCCCCGAGAGGCACCCCAACCGACCTCGCCCGCACCGGCCTTCGCGCTTCCGGACGACGGCCTGAGCCCCGGCGCCAGGCAGCCTGCCGGCGGTTGGCGCGGCGTGGTGCCGAGGATGCTGCCCGCGCCCGTACGGGACTTCACCGGCCGGGCCGCGCAGACGGCCGTCGCCCGCCGCACGCTCTGCGGCGATCCGTCGGACGGGGCGCAGAGCCGGGACCTGGTCATCACCGGGCCGATGGGCACGGGCAAGTCCGCGCTGGCGATGCACGCCGCCCGCCTCTCCCGGGCCGCCTTCCCCGACGGTCAGCTGCACGCCGACCTCGGCGGCGAGACGGCCGCTCCCCGGGAGCCGACGGAGGTGCTGGGCTGGTTCCTGCGCGCGCTCGGCGTGCCGGAGGGCCGGCTGCCGGCGTCGCAGGAGGAGCGCGGGCAGCTCTACCGCAGCCTGCTCGCCGGCCGCCGCATGCTGGTGGTGCTCGACAACGCCGTCGACGACCGGCAGGTCCGCCCGCTGCTGCCGGGGGACACGGACTGCCGGGCGCTGGTCACCGGGCGGCGCGCGCTGGCCAGCCTGGAGGGCACGCGGCTGATCGTGCTGGGGGCGATGGAGGAGGCGGAGGCGCTTCGGCTGCTCAGCGGGGTGATAGGCGAGCGCCGGGTCGCCGCGGAGTGGGAGGCGGCCCGGCGCATCGTGCGGTACTGCGACCGGCTGCCGTTGGCGCTGCGGGCCGCCGCCGCGCGGCTGGTGGCCTGCCCGGAACGGTCCCTGGCGTTACTCGCGGCACGGTTGGCGCCGGCTTCGCGGCGGCTGGACGAGCTGCGGGCGGGCAGCCTGGACATGCGGGCGGCCCTGGAGGCCGGCTACCGGCGGTTGTCGGCCTCCACCCGTGCCGCGCTGGGGGCGCTGGCCCGCTCGGGCGCGCCCTGCTTCGACACCCGGGAGGCGGCCGCCGTGCTCGCGGTCGGCGAGCGGGACGCCGAGGAGGCGCTGGAGGAACTGCTGGCGGCCCGTCTTGTGGAGGAGGCCGGCGGCGGACAACCCACCTATGTGCTGCGTCCCCTCGTCCGGCTCTACGCCGTCGAGCGGGCGGACGGGCCTGCCGGTGGCACGCCGGGCGCCGTCAGGCGGGTGGTGCCGGCAGCCGGCCGGCAGTCAACCGCAGCCGCCCGCGTGCCCCTCGTCGAGGCCATATGAGACGGCGCAGGGCCCGGTGCCGTCCGCACTCTGGCGGGCGGAGTTGCTGAGGGCGTCGATGTAGGCGGCGAGCAGACTGCTCCAGCGGGCCCCCGCATCAGCCTCGACGTGCTCGGCGTGGCCGGTGTGTTCGGTGTGTTCGGCGTGGCCGGTGTGTTCTGTATGGCCGGTATGGCCGGTGGGCTCGGTGGCGACGCCGGCCGTGCCCTGCCGGCGCACGAACTCCTGGAGGGACGCCCTGGCGCTGGACTCCTCGGGCGGGTCGAGCCGCTCCAGCCGAGCCACGAGGTTCATGCCGCCCTGCTCGAGCCAGGAGTTGATCTCCTCCTCCAGCTCCTGGAGGACGTCGTGGCCCTCCGGGCCGCCGCCCGCGCCATGGGACGCTGCGTTCTTCATGGCACCTCCACGTTGTGCACCGATGGTCGTGGGTACTGTCGGCAGCCATCGTTCCGCACGCTGATATGGATTCCCTATGGGTTTGCCCATGGCTTGGCTGGAGGTGACGACTCGGCCCCGCCGCCCGCCCGCGGCGACCCGCCCGGAAGACGACAGAACCCCTGCCCGTTCAGCGTTCCTCGTCCGGTAGGTGGGCTTCGGCGGTGTCGGGGCGGTGGTCGGGCAGCGCGGAGCGGGAGGCGGCCTCGCGGTGCAGCCGCAGGAACTCCAGGTGCCGCTCGTACTGGTCGAGGATGTCGGCGATGAGCTGTTCCCGGCTGTAGCCCATGACGTCGTAGCCCTGGCTGCCCTCGGCGAGGTGCACCTCGAAGCGGATGTAGGTGTCGCGCTCGCTGACGGCCTTCATGGCGAAGGCCGGCGACGGGGTCTCCAGCGGCCACACCCGGTACACGAACTCCTCGTCCCGTCCGACCGGCACGGTCAACTCGATGTGCGGGACGCCGAGTTCCTCGTCCGGCTCCTCGCTGATCCGCGCTTCGACGTCCTGCCGGTGCAGTTCGTCGGCGACGTCACGGAACGCCGGCCGGCACACGTCGTCCACGAACCGCGTCGCGGCGCGTTTGCCCGGGTAGGCCATGGTCCTGGCCAGCCGTTGGCGCCAGGTCCACTCGGCGGCGGGTGGTCTGGAGCTGATCCGGCTGGAGAGCGAGGAGGGCATGGTCGCGGTCAGCGCCTCCTCCCGCATGCGTTCCAGGCGCAGGGCCTTGTAGAGGCCGGCCATGATCAGGAACATCACGAAGGAGAACGGCAGGCCCATGATGATCGTCGCGTTGGTGAGGGCTTCGACGCCGCCGACGAGCAGCATGGCGAGGGTGAGCAGGCCGGTGGCGGACGCCCAGAAGATCCGCAGCCAGGGCTTGGAGTCGGTGAGCGGGGTGAGCAGGTCGGAGCTGAGGTTGCCCATGACCAGCGCGCCGGAGTCGGCGGAGGTGACGTACAGCAGCAGTCCGACGAAGGTGGCCAGGCCGGCGCTGAACAGCACGCCCGGGTACTGGTCGAGCAGGCCGTAGAAGCCCTGCTCGGGCAGGTTGACGGCGGTGTCCCCGAATTCGGTGTTGCCGCCCTGCACCACGAAGAGCGCGCTGTTCCCGAAGATCGACAGGAACGTCAGGGTGAAGAAGAACGGGATGACCAGGGTGGCGGCGACAAACTGGCGGATCGTCCGGCCCTTGGAGATACGCGCGAGGAACATGCCGACAAACGGCGCCCACGCCACCCACCACGCCCAGAAGAACAGCGTCCAGGCGTTCAGCCATTCGGTCGGCTGGTCGTAGGCGAAGGTGTTGAGCGTCATGTCGGGGAAGCGGCTGACGTAGTCGCCGATGTTCAGCACAAGCGCGTTGAGCAGCCGGGTCGGGCTGTCGACGAACAGCATGTAGCCCATCAGCAGCACGGCGAGCAGCACGTTGAGCTGGCTCAGTCGCCGGATGCCCCGGTCGACACCGGCGACGGCGGAGGCGGTGGCCATGCCCACGGCGACGGCGATCAGCGCGATCTGCGCGGCGGTGCCCTCGGGGATGTCGAACAGGAAGTTCAGGCCGTAGTTCAGCTGCACGACGCCGATGCCGAGCGAGACGGAGATGCCGAAGACCGTGCCGATGATGGCGGCGAGGTCCACGCCGTCGCCGACCCGGCCGTAGATGCGCCGGCCGATGATCGGGTACAGCGAGGAGCGGATCGCCAGTGGCAGCCGGTAGCGGAAGGAGAAGTAGCCGAGCGCCATGCCCATGAGCGCGTACATGGCCCAGCCGGTGATGCCGTAGTGGAACAGCGTCCACACCACCGCCTGCCGGGCCGCCTCGATCGTCTCCGGGTCGCCCTCCGGCGGCGCCAGGTAGTGGCTGACGGGCCCGGCGACGGAGAAGAACATCAGGTCGATGCCGATGCCGGCGGCGAACAGCATCGCCGCCCAGGCGAACAGGTTGTAGTCCGGCTTCGAGTGGCGCGGCCCGAGTTTGATCTTCCCGTACCGGGAGAGCGCCACGAAGACCACAAAGAGCAGGTACAGGGTGGCGGCGAGGTAGTAGTACCAGCCGAAGCCGTTGGCGATCCACTCCACGACGACGCCGATGGTCTCCTCGGCGCCTTCCGGTGTGATGATCGCCCAGATGGAGACGGCGAGGATCAGTACGGACGAGCCGATGAAGACGACCCGCTTCAGCCGCGTGCGGCCCGGTCCGTGCTCCATCGGTTCAAGCCCCGGGTCGAGCCCCTGGTGTTCGGCACTTGTCATCGCTCAGGCCTCCGCCGACTCGTGCCGGTAGAAGTCGACCTCCGCCGGGGCGAGGGGGGTGTTGCCCAGGATCAGGTCGGCGGCCTTCTCGGCCATCATCATCACCGGCGCGTAGATGTTGCCGTTGGTGAGGTACGGCATCGCGGAGGCGTCGACGACCCGCAGCCCCTCCACGCCGTGCACGCGCATCGACGTCGGGTCGACGACGGACATGTCGTCGACGCCCATCCGGGCGGTGCACGAGGGGTGGTAGGCGGTCTCGGCGTCCCGCGCCACCCAGTCCAGGATGTCCTCGTCCGACGCGACCTCGGGGCCGGGGGAGAGTTCCCCGGCGTCGAACATCGCGAACGCCGGCTGCCGCAGGATGTCCCTGGCCACGTGGATGGCCTCGATCCACTCCTTGCGGTCGTTGGGTGTGGACAGGTAGTTGAAGCGCAGCGCGGGATGCTGCCGGGGGTCCACCGACTTGATCTTCACCGAGCCGCGCACGTCGGAGTACATCGGCCCGATGTGCACCTGGTAGCCGTGCTCCGCGCCGACCTCCGTGCCGTCGTACCGCACCGCGATCGGCAGGAAGTGGAACATCAGGTTGGGGTACTTCACCTCGTTGTTGCCCCGGACGAAGCCGCCCGCCTCGAAGTGGTTGGTGGCCGCCGGGCCGGTGTGGAAGAGCATCCACCGCAGGCCGATCGCCGGCCGTCGGTACCACTTCAGCATCGGGTTGAACGTGACGGGCTGCTTGCACGCGTGCTGCACGTACACCTCCAGGTGGTCCTGGAGGTTCTCCCCGACGCCCCGCAGCTCGTGCACCATCTTCACGCCCAGCGGCACGAGTTCGTCCGGGTTCCCGATCCCGGAGAGCTGCAGCAGTTGCGGCGTGTTGATCGCGCCGCCGCACAGGATCACCTCACCGGCCGCCACCCGCCGCCGCTGCCGGCCGAACTGCCGGTACTCGACGCCGATCGCCCGCTTCCCCTTGAACAGCACCTTGTCCACCTGGGAGAAGCACTGCACCGTCAGGTTCGGCCGGCTCCGCACCGGATGCACGTACGCGCGCGCCGCCGACCAGCGCCGGCCCTTCCTGATGTTGCGGTCGAAGCGGGCGAAGCCCTCCTGCCGGTATCCGTTCACATCCGACGTCAGCTCGTAGCCGGCCTGCTGCGACGCCTCCAGGAACGCCGCGAACAGCGGGTTCTCCGCCGGCCCGCGCTCCAGCCACAGCGGCCCGCCCTGCCCGCGCCAGTCGTCGGCGCCCGCCGAGCAGTGCTCCATCCGCTTGAAGTACGGCAGGCAGTGCGCGTAGTCCCACGTCTCCATGCCCGGGTCGGCGGCCCAGCGCTCCAGGTCCATCGGGTTGCCCCGCTGGAAGATCATCCCGTTGATCGAGCTGGACCCGCCCAGCAGCCGCCCCCGCCCGTGGCTGACCCGCCGGCCGCCCATGTGCGGCTCCGGCTCCGACCTGT
>NZ_WMLF01000373.1 GCF_014156695.1 Streptomyces durbertensis
CATCCGACCCGCACCCCACCCTGAGGGCCGCCCCTGAGTGCCGTCGCCGAGGCCCGGCCGGCGGCAGGTGAGCCTGACCTCACAGACCGGCCGGCTTCCGGGCGTTCTACGCTGTGAGACGCGCTCCTCGCCGGGAGCCGCGCGAAGTGTCGAGAGGAAGAAGAGAGTCACTCCGATGGCAGCCCACCCCGAGTTCTCCTACACCGACCTGCTTCCGCTCGGCGAGGACGACACTCCGTACCGGCTCGTGACGAGCGAGGGGGTCAGCACCTTCGAGGCGGACGGCCGGACGTTCCTGAAGGTCGAGCCCGAGGCCCTGCGCAAGCTCGCCGCCGAGGCGATGCACGACATCTCGCACTACCTGCGGCCGGCGCACCTCGCGCAGCTGCGGCGCATCCTGGACGACCCGGAGGCCAGCGCGAACGACAAGTTCGTGGCGCTGGACCTGCTGAAGAACGCGAACATCGCCGCCGCCGGTGTGCTGCCGATGTGCCAGGACACCGGTACCGCGATCGTGATGGGCAAGCGCGGCCAGCAGGTGCTCACCTCCGGCCGCGACGAGGAGGCCCTGTCGCGCGGCGTCTACGACGCGTACACGCAGCTGAACCTGCGCTACTCGCAGATGGCGCCGCTGACGATGTGGGAGGAGAAGAACACCGGCAGCAACCTGCCGGCGCAGATCGAGCTGTACGCGACGGACGGCGACGCGTACAAGTTCCTCTTCATGGCCAAGGGCGGCGGCTCGGCGAACAAGTCGTTCCTGTACCAGGAGACGAAGGCGGTGCTGAACGAGACCGCCATGATGCGCTTCCTGGAGGAGAAGATCCGCTCGCTGGGCACGGCCGCCTGCCCGCCCTACCACCTGGCGATCGTGGTCGGCGGCACCAGCGCCGAGTACGCGCTCAAGACCGCCAAGTACGCCTCCGCGCACTACCTGGACGAGCTGCCCGCCGAGGGTTCGCCGGCCGGTCACGGCTTCCGGGACAAGGAGCTGGAGGAGAAGGTCTTCGAGCTGACGCAGCGCATCGGCATCGGCGCGCAGTTCGGCGGCAAGTACTTCTGCCACGACGTGCGGGTGGTCCGGCTGCCCCGGCACGGCGCCTCGTGCCCGGTGGCGATCGCGGTGTCCTGCTCGGCGGACCGGCAGGCCAAGGCGAAGATCACCGCCGAGGGCGTGTTCCTGGAGCAGCTGGAGCGGGACCCGGCCCGGTTCCTGCCGGACACCACCGACGAGGAGCTGGCGGAGTCCGCGTCGCAGAACGGCGACGTGGTGCGCATCGACCTGAACCGGCCGATGGACGAGATCCGCGCCGAGCTGAGCAAGCACCCGGTGAAGACGCGGCTGTCGCTGACCGGTCCGCTGGTGGTGGCGCGGGACATCGCGCACGCCAAGATCAAGGAGCGGCTGGACGCCGGCGAGGAGATGCCCGCGTACCTGCGCGACCACGCCGTCTACTACGCCGGCCCGGCGAAGACCCCCGAGGGCTACGCCTCCGGCTCCTTCGGCCCGACGACGGCCGGCCGCATGGACGCCTACGTCGACCGGTTCCAGGCGGCGGGCGGCTCGTTCGTGATGCTGGCGAAGGGCAACCGCAGCAAGCAGGTCACCGAGGCGTGCAAGGCGTACGGCGGCTTCTACCTCGGCTCGATCGGCGGTCCCGCCGCCCGGCTCGCCCAGGACTGCATCAAGAAGGTGGAGGTCCTGGAGTACCAGGAGCTGGGCATGGAGGCGGTCTGGAAGATCGAGGTGGAGGACTTCCCTGCGTTCATCGTCGTCGACGACAAGGGGAACGACTTCTTCACCGACCCGGGCCCGGCGCAGCCGTTCGTGACCTCGATCCCGGTCCGCCCGCAGGCCTGATCCAGGCGCCCTCGACCGCCGTCGCCGCCGTCGAACCCGCCCCGCCGCCGGGCGGGTTGGGCGGCGGCCCGGTGTGCCGCGCCCGTACGCTCGGGGGCATGAGCGACGAGGCTGACTACCGGATCGAACACGACTCGATGGGCGAGGTGCGGGTGCCCGCCGCCGCCCGGTGGCGCGCGCAGACCCAGCGCGCGGTGGAGAACTTCCCTCTTTCGGGGCAACGGTTGGAACGCGCGCATCTGCGGGCGCTCGCGCAGGTGAAGGCGGCGGCGGCGACCGTCAACGCGCGGCTCGGCGTGCTGGAGGCGGACATGGCCGCCGCGATCGCCGAGGCGGCCGGGGAAGTCGCGGAGGGCCGCTGGGACGACCACTTCCCGGTGGACGTCTTCCAGACCGGCTCCGGCACCTCCTCCAACATGAACATGAACGAGGTGCTGGCCACGCTGGCCACCGAGCGGCTGGGCCGGCCCGTCCACCCCAACGACCACGTCAACGCCAGCCAGTCCTCCAACGACGTCTTCCCTTCCTCCATCCACGTCGCGGCGACCGCCGCCGTCACCGGCGACCTGATCCCGGCGCTGCGGCACCTGTCGGCGGCGCTCGGCCGCAAGGCGGCGGAGTTCGACACGGTGGTGAAGTCGGGGCGCACGCATCTGATGGACGCGACCCCGGTGACGCTCGGTCAGGAGTTCGGCGGCTACGCGGCGCAGGTCGACCGGGGTGTGGAGCGCCTGGAGTCCGCGCTGCCCCGGCTGGCGGAGCTGCCGCTGGGTGGTACGGCCGTCGGCACCGGCATCAACACCCCGCCCGGCTTCTCCGCCGCCGTGATCGAGGAGCTGGCCCGGCTGACCGGGCTGCCGCTCACCGAGGCGCGGGACCACTTCGAGGCGCAGGGGGCGCGCGACGGCCTGGTGGAGACGTCCGGGCAGCTCCGCACGGTCGCCGTCGGCCTCACCAAGATCTCGAACGATCTGCGGTGGATGGCCTCCGGTCCGCGCACGGGTCTGGCCGAGATCAACCTGCCGGACCTCCAGCCGGGCTCGTCGATCATGCCGGGCAAGGTGAACCCGGTGGTGCCCGAGGCCGTGCTGATGGTCGCCGCGCAGGTCGTCGGCAACGACGCCACGGTGAGCTGGGCGGGCGCCTCCGGCAACTTCGAGCTGAACGTGATGCTGCCGGTGATGGCGAAGAACGTGCTGGAGTCCGTGCGGCTGCTGGCCAACGCCTCCCGGCTGCTCGCGGACCGCACGGTGGACGGCGTCACCGCCAACGTGGAGCGGGCCAGGGAGTACGCGGAGTCCTCCCCGTCCGTCGTCACCCCGCTCAACCGCCACATCGGCTACGAGGCCGCCGCCCAGGTGGCGAAGGCGGCGCTGGCCGAGCGCAAGACGATCCGGCAGGCGGTGCTCGACGCGGGCTTCGTGGAGCGCGGCGAGCTGACGCTGGAGCAGTTGGACGAGGCGCTGGACGTGCTGCGCATGACCCGCCCCTGAGGCGGGGCCCGTGGCGCGACCGCGGCGCGCCACGGGGGCGCGACCGGGGGCGCGCGGACGGCGGCATGCGCCGGGCGCGTCGCCGCCCGGCGCCGCCGGCGTGAACCACCCGGCTGGGTAGTATCCGCGAATGACAGCGGAGATCGAGCACCCCGAGGAGAGCCGGGCGGGGACCGTGAGGTGGGCCCCGGGCAGCCACATCCTGTGGCGCTACCGGGCGAACGGCCACCGGCATCCGCACATCTGCCGGCCGGTGACGGTCGTCCAGGACAGCCCCCGGCTGCTCGCCGTGTGGATGGCGCCGGGCACCGCCTGCGTGAAGCCGCAGCTCGCCGACGGCACCCCCGTCCATATGGAACCGCTCGCCACCCGGTACACCAAGCCGCGCACCACCGTCCGGGCGCACTGGTCGGGCACCGGCGTGCTGAAGCTGGCCAGGCCGGGCGAGCCCTGGTCGGTGTGGCTGTTCTGGGAGCGCGGCTGGCGGTTCAAAAACTGGTATGTGAATCTGGAGGAGCCGCTGGCCCGCTGGTCGGGCGGCGTCGACTCGGAGGACCACTTCCTCGACATCGACGTCTACCCCGACCGCAGCTGGCGGTGGCGCGACGAGGACGAGTTCCGGCAGGCCCAGCGGGCCGGACTGATGGATCCCGTGCAGGCCGAACGGGTGAGAGCGGCTGGTGAGCGGGCGCTGGCGGTGGTACGAGAGTGGGGGTCGCCCTTCGCGGACGGCTGGGAGCACTGGCGGCCGGACCCCGGATGGCCGGTGCCCGGGCTTCCCGCCGACTGGGACCGCACAGGCGCCGGGTGCGCCTCTTGATCCCGCCCGGGACACTGACCGTAGGATCAGCCTCCGGACCGCACGCAACCACATCGACCAACTCCACAGCACGGCACGGGACTTGCCAGACCTGACAGCCGGCGCGGTGGACCGACGGCCCTGACCGGCCCAGGAGGAGCCATCCGTGAGCAGCACGGACGCGCACGGCGCGTACGAGGCCTTTGACCGGTCCCGGATCGACCGGGAGGGGCAGGCCGAGGCCTTCGACGCGATCGGCGAGCGCTACGACGAGGCGTTCCCCCACAAGGAGGGTCAGCTCGCCGCCGGCCGGTGGCTCGCCGAGCGGCTGCCGCCCGGCTCCCGGGTGCTGGACCTCGGCTGCGGCACCGGCCTGCCCACCGCCCGGCAGCTCACCGACGCCGGACACCGCGTCGTCGGCGTGGACATCTCGGTGGGCATGCTGCGCGTCGCCGCCAGAGAGGTGCCCGACGCCGAGTTCCACCGGCTCGACATCGCCGACCTCGAAGGCGCCGGCCTCGGCGTCTTCGACGGCGTCGCGGCGTTCTTCTCCCTGCTGATGCTGCCGCGCGAGGAGATCCCCGTCGCGCTGCGCATGGTGCACGGCATGCTGCGGCCCGGCGGGCTGCTCGCGCTGTCCATGGTGGAGGCCGACGTGGACGACGTCTCCATCCCGTTCCTCGGGAACCACATCCGGGTATCGGGCTATCTACGGGACGAGCTGCGCGAGACCGTGCGGAACGCGGGCTTCGAGGTCGACGGGGAGGACGCCTACACCTTCGCGCCGGCCAGCTCCGACGTCCAGCCGGAGATCCAGCTCTTCATGAACTGCCGACGACCATGACGACTCCGGACGGATGGAAGCCCTGCACGTGACGGAGTACCCGACCACCCCCCAGCAGCCCGGCGCCGAGCCGCGACAGGCGGTCCGACCCGACGAGGGCTCGATACCGCACGCCCGCGCCCAGGCGCCCTCCGCGCCGGAGGACGGCGGGGTGCGCCAGCCGTCCCGGCCGACCGCCGAACCGGCCGAAGCGACCGCGCCGCGCGCCGACCCGACCGGGCCGCGCGCCGACGCGGCCGGCGACCTGACCGGCCCGCGCCCGGGGGCGCCCGGCCCCTCCGACGTGCCCGCCGGCGCGAGCGCCCCGGCGTCCCCGCACGCCCCCGCGACCGAACCCCCCAAGGA
>NZ_WMLF01000374.1 GCF_014156695.1 Streptomyces durbertensis
GGGCCCGCAGTGCCCGCACCCGGTCGGCCGGCAGGCCGAGGGACGCGGCGACCCGGTCCTCGTCGACCTCCTCGTAGACGCACAGGACGAGGACCACGCGTTCCTGTGGGGTGAGGACGCCCAGGGGGCCGCCGCGTGGCCGGCGGTGGCGTCGGGCGTGGCGGGTGAAGCGGTGGATCAGCTGCCAGCGGGCCGTGTCGTAGGGGTCGGTGCGCGGGTCCCAGCGGGCGTAGGTGTGGGCGAGCGCGTGGTGCAGCAGTTCCCGGGCGGCGGGCGGTGGCGACGGCCTTTTGCCGTCTCCGCCCGCCTGTCCGGGGCTGTGCGGTTCCAGCGGTGCGAGTGGTGCGGGTCGTTCGAGCGGTTCCGGGGGTTCGAGCGGTTCGGTGGTCAGCAGCGCGGCGACGCGCAGCAGCCGTCCGGCCGCGCCGGCGACAAACGCCTCGAACTCACGGGCGCGGCGGCGGTCCCGGCCTGCTCGATCCCCCCTCGGCACTCCCATCGACCCATGGGACCGCCGTGCCCGCGCGGGGTCAAGGGTCGTGCCGTGGGGACCTGGGCGCGCGGGGGCGGCGGGCCGGACCGGGATGCCGTCGCGCCGGCCGCGTCCGCGCTCAGCGTGGGGCGAACGGGGCGTGGAGTTCGGAGAGCGCGTCGTTGAAGCGGGTGAGCAGCGCGCAGAAGACGTCCCGCTCCTCCGGCGACCAGTCCTTGGTGAGCAGCGCCATCAACTCCCGGCGGGAGGAGCGCACTTCGGCCAGCCGGTGGGCGCCGCGCGGGGAGAGTTCGAGGACGACGGCGCGGCCGTCGTCGGGGTGCGAGGTGCGTTTGACCAGGCCGGAGTCGACAAGCGGGGCGACCTGGCGGGTGACGGTCGAGGAGTCGATGCCCATGCCGGCGGCGAGCGCCTTCACACCGGTCGGGCCTTCCTGGTCGAGGCGGTTGAGCAGCAGGTAGGCGGCGCGGTCCATGGAGTTGCGGGCCTGGCCGACGCCGCCGAGACGGGTCTGTTCGGCGCGGCGGGCGAACAGCGCGACCTGGTGTTGTATCGCTTCCAGCAGCGGGTCGGGCCCGCCGCCGTTGTCGGTTCCGCGACGGCGCGGCTGATCCTGGCGCACGTCGTCGGCTGTTGTCGTGTCCGGGTGCGTGGGCATGCCGGGGAGCTCACTTCTTCCGAAGTTCGGGCGGTTGGACGGTTGAGGGTGGCCACAGGGTACGCGGAGTCGGCCGTTCCCGTACCCGTACCGGGGCTCCGGTGGGCGCCGGAGGCGGTGCGGGAGCGGGGGCACTGGGCGGCGTGCACAGTCGGCTGCCAGACTGGCGGCATGCTACCCAGTGCACGTGTCCTCAGCGTCGAGGACGTATCCCGCGCCCACAAGGCGCTGTCCGGAGTCGCCCGGGTGACGGCGATGGAGGGCAGCCGCCATCTGACCGAGCTGGTCGGTTCGCCGGTGCACCTCAAGTGCGAGAACCTCCAGCGCACCGGCTCGTTCAAGATCCGTGGCGCGTACGTGCGCATCGCGGCGCTCGACGCGGCGGAGCGGGCGCGCGGCGTGGTCGCGGCCAGCGCGGGCAACCACGCGCAGGGCGTCGCGCTGGCGGCCTCACTGCTCGGGGTGAGGTCCACGGTGTTCATGCCGGTCGGCGCGCCGCTGCCGAAGCTGGCGGCGACCCGCGACTACGGCGCGGACGTGCGGCTGCACGGCCAGGTCGTGGACGAGTCGCTGGCCGCCGCGCAGGAGTACGCGGAGCGGACGGGCGCGGTGTTCATCCACCCCTTCGACCACCCGGACGTGGTGGCCGGCCAGGGCACGGTGGGGCTGGAGATCCTGGAGCAGTGCCCGGAGGTGCGCACGATCCTGGTGGGCGTGGGCGGCGGCGGACTGGCGGCCGGTATCGCGCTCGCGGTGAAGTCGCTGCGTCCCGACGTGCGGGTGGTGGGCGTGCAGGCGGAGGGTGCGGCGGCGTATCCGCCCTCGCTCGCGGCCGGGCACCCGGTGGCGCTGGAGTCGGTGGCGACGATGGCCGACGGCATCAAGGTCGGACGGCCGGGGGACGTGCCGTTCGAGATCGTGCACAAGATGGTCGACGAGGTGGTGACGGTCTCCGAGGACGCGCTGTCCAGCGCGCTGCTGCTCTGTCTGGAGCGGGCGAAGCTGGTGGTGGAACCGGCGGGCGCGAGCCCGGTGGCGGCGCTGCTCAGCAGGCCGAAGGCGTTCGACGGGCCGATGGTCGCGGTGCTGTCGGGAGGCAACGTCGACCCGCTGGTGCTGCAGCGGACGCTGCGGCACGGCATGGCGGCGGCGGGCCGCTACCTCTCGTTGCGGCTGCGCCTGAACGACCGGCCCGGGGCGCTCGCCGCGCTCCTGGCCGAGTTGTCAGTGGCGGACGCTAACGTCCTCGACGTGAGCCACGTCAGGACGGATCCGCGTCTGGGGCTCACCGAGGCGGAGGTGGAGCTGCATCTGGAGACGAAGGGTCCGGAGCACTGCCTCCAGGTGCAGTCCGCGCTGCGCGGCGCCGGTTACCGGGTGATGGGCTGAGCCAGCCCCGGCACGTCCGGCCCGGCGCGCGGGCGGACGTGCCGGACGCGGGGCGCGCCAGGGGCGGTCGCACCGGGCCCGTGGCGGGAGTGCGCGGTGGGAAGCACCCCGGAAGAACCACTGACGCGATACATCGCGACACGCTACGCTGGCGGCGGCGGGGAAACCCGGATGCCGTGCCGCCGGCGCGACCATACGATTCCCACATCACGACCAACCCCTTGGGAGACCCCTCATGCCAGGCGCCATCTACGCCGAAGGCCTGGTCAAGAACTTCGGTGACGTAAGGGCTCTGGACGGCGTCGATCTCGACGTCCCGGAAGGAACCGTGCTCGGGCTGCTCGGCCCGAACGGCGCGGGAAAGACCACAACGGTCCGCGTGCTCACGACACTGCTGACACCGGACCAGGGCAAGGCGTCCGTGGCCGGCATCGACGTGCTGCGACATCCGAACGAGGTGCGGCGGCGGATCGGGCTCTCCGGCCAGTTCGCCGCCGTCGACGAGTACCTGACCGGCCGCGAGAACCTCCAGATGGTCGGCCAGCTCTACCAGTTGAAGGCCAAGGACGCCCGCCGCAGGGCGGACGAGCTGCTGGAGCGCTTCAACCTCGCCGACGCCGCCGACCGCACGGCGAAGACGTACTCCGGCGGTATGCGTCGCCGACTCGACCTGGCCGCCGCGCTGGTGGTCAGCCCGCCGGTGATGTTCATGGACGAGCCGACGACGGGCCTCGACCCGCGAAACCGGCAGGCGCTGTGGGAGGTCATCCAGGAGCTGGTCGCCGGCGGCACCACGCTGCTGCTGACCACCCAGTACCTGGAGGAGGCCGACCACCTGGCCGACGACATCTGCGTCGTCGACCACGGCCGGGTCATCGCGCGCGGCACCTCCGACCAGCTCAAGGCGCAGACCGGCGGTGAGCGGGTGGAGGTCGTCGTCCGCGAACGCGAGCGCATCGGCACGGCGGAGGAACTGCTGCGGGCGCACGCCGTCGACGGCGGCGAGGTGGCCGTCGAGCAGCACACCCGCCGGCTGACCGTGCCGGTCGCCGGTGGCGCCAAGCTGCTCGCCGAGGTCATCCGCGACCTCGACGGACGCGGCATCGAGATCGACGACATCGGTCTGCGCCGCCCGACCCTGGACGACGTGTTCATCTCCCTCACCGGCCACGCCGCCGAGGAGGACACCGCCGACGGGGACGACGAGGACGGCGGACAGAGCGAGAACAGCGAGAACAGCGAGAACAGCAAGAAGAAGGCCGGCGCGGCCGCGAAGGCGGGGAAGAAGTGACCACGACGAAGACCAGGGAACCGGCCCAGGGCGGGCCGGTCGCGCCCAGCGGCAGAGGCGGCATCTCCCAGTCGGTCAACGACTCGTTGATCGTCGCCAAGCGCAACCTGATCCGGATGCTGCGCATCCCGGAGATCGTGATCTTCGGGCTGATCCAGCCGATCATGTTCGTGGTGCTGTTCAGCTACGTCTTCGGCGGCTCGATCATCGTCGGGGGCACAGCGAGCGCCGCGGAGTACCGCGAGTTCCTGATGGCCGGCATCTTCGCCCAGACCGTCACGTTCGCCACGGCCGGCGCCGGCGCCGGCATCGCCGAGGACATGCACAAGGGCCTGATCGACCGCTTCCGCTCGCTGCCGATGTCACGCGGCGCGGTGCTGACCGGACGCACGCTCGCCGACGCGGTGCAGACGGCGCTCACCCTCGTGGTGCTGGCCGTGGTGGCGCTGCTGGTGGGCTGGCGGGCCCACGAGGGCTTCCTCAAGATGCTCGCCGGCTTCGGTCTGCTGCTGCTCCTCGGCTACGCCTTCACCTGGATCGGCGCGCTCATCGGTCTGACCGTGCGCACGCCTGAGGCGGCCACCTCCGGCGGCCTGATCTGGCTGTTCCCGCTGACGTTCGTCTCGGTGGCGTTCGTGCCGTCCGAGAACATGCCGAACTTCCTCGCCACGATCGCGCAGTGGAACCCGTTCAGCGCGACCGTGCAGGCCGCCCGGGAGCTGTTCGGGAACCTTCCGCCGAACTATGTGGCGCCGGACGCCTGGCCGATGCAGAACCCGGTGCTCGCCTCGGTGCTGTACTCGCTGCTGATCATCGTGGTCTTCCGCACCCTCGCGGTACGCAAGTACCGCCGCGCGGCCGCCTGATCCGCCACACTGGGGTCTGCCCGTGTCCATCGGGCAGACCTCGGGGGGAACTGTGCTGGATCGGAGCAAGCGGTGGCGCGACGACGACGAGGCGCTCCTCAACATCGACACGTGGCTGTGGAAGACGCTCGACGACTACCCGCCGCCGAGCGTTCCCGCCACCGAGGTCTGGGAGCTCTCGCTCGGTACGGTACTCAGTCGGCATCCCAAGGCGCCGGCCGGGATCGAGAAACCGCTTCGCCTGCTGGACGGCCTGGGCGCGGTGCGCATCGGCCCCCGCGATGTCGGCTTCGACGGCCACAACCGCAGCTGGGACCAGGTGACCGAACTGCGTCTGGTGGACGGGCTGAAGGTGATCACCCAGGAGGGGATCAAGTTCGAACTGGCCAGATGCAGCCAGGTGTTGATCGGTGTGCCGGGTCGCGGCTGGATTCTCGAGCAGCTCTCGGACGGGTTCAGCGCCCTGCTTGTGCGCTACCTCGACCGTGCCCATCCCGACAGGTGCGGCACGGCGGACCAGCGCCTCGCGCCGTTCGAGTTCGCCTACCGGGGCTCCCTCGGGCGGCAGCGGACACGCCGGATCAGCCTCTTCTCGATGTTCATCGCCGGTCTGCGACCGGAGGTCATCGAGACCCTGTACGCC
>NZ_WMLF01000375.1 GCF_014156695.1 Streptomyces durbertensis
GCCCCCGACTTCGCCCCCGACTTCGAGACGCCCGCCGCCGACGGCACCCACGACACCGGCGCCGGCACCAACGCCGACACCGACGACTCCCCGCCCGCCGCCGACCGCCGGTCCGCCGACGGGCAGCCTCCCGGCGGGGGCCGGGCGGCGCGGCGGAAGGCGGCGGCCCAGGCCGCCAGGGCGTCCAAGGAGGGCTTCGGCGTCGTCGCCAGCCGGGTCGTCGGCGAGGTGTTCATCACCGCCGGCGTGCTGATGCTGCTGTTCGTGACCTACCAGCTCTGGTGGACGAACGTGCAGGCCAACCAGCACGCCAAGGGCGAGGCCAACAACCTCGCCCGGGCCTTCGAGGAGGGGGACCAGCGCAAGGCCGACACGTTCTCGCCCGGCGAGGGCTTCGCGATCATGTACATCCCGAAGCTCGACGTCCGGGTGCCGGTGGCCGAGGGCATCGACAAGAACCGGGTGCTCGACCGCGGCATGGTCGGCCGCTACGACAAGAAGTCCGGCCTGGAGACCGCCATGCCCTGGGACAAGCAGGGCAACTTCGGCGTCGCCGGGCACCGCAACACCCACGGTGAGCCGTTCCGGTACATCAACAAGCTGAAGCCGGGCGACCCGATCATCGTCGAGACGTCCGACACGTACTACGTCTACGAGGTCGCCAGCCAGCTGCCGTCCACCACCCCGCGCAACGTCGACGTGCTCAACCCCGTGCCCCGGCAGTCCGGTTTCACCGAGCCGGGCCGCTATCTGACCCTCACGACCTGTACGCCCGAGTTCACCTCGAAGTACCGTCTGATCGTCTGGGGCACAATGGTCGAGGAGCGGCCGCGCAGCAAGGGCAAGCCGGACGCGCTGAGCTGACCGGCGGCGCGGTGACGCGACACACACGGGTGGGAGCAGTGGCAGTGAGCCAGGACGAGCGGAGCGACGCGGCCACGCCCGCGACCTCGCCGCAGGAGGACCGCCCGGCATCCCCCGCCCGCCGGACCACGTCCCGGTCCCGCGGCCGGCTCGCCACGGCGGTCAGCGTCTTCGGCGAACTCCTCATCACCACGGGCGTCGTCCTCGGCCTCTTTGTCGCGTACTCGCTGTGGTGGACCAACGTCGTAGCCGACCGGCAGGCCGACAAGCAGGCGGACAAGGTCCGCGACCACTGGGCCGCCGACCGCGACATCGGCCCCACCAAGCCGCTGGGCCCCGGCACGCTCGACACCCGCGACGGCATCGGCTTCCTGCACGCCCCGAAGCTCGGCAAGAAGGAGATCCTGGTCAAGGAGGGCACCAACGCCAAGGAGCTCAACCAGGGCATCGCCGGCTACTACAAGGACCCGATCGAGTCCGCCATGCCGTGGGACAAGAAGGGCAACTTCACGCTCGCCGCCCACCGCGACGGCCACGGCGCCAAGTTCCACAACATCCACAAGCTGAAGAAAGGCGACCCGCTCGTCTTCGAGACCAAGGACACCTGGTACGTCTACAAGGTCTACGCGATCCTGCCGAAGACCTCCAAGTACAACGTCGAGGTGCTCCAGCCGGTCCCCGAACAGTCGGGGAAGAAGAAGGCCGGCCGGTACATCACGCTCACCACGTGCACCCCGGTCTTCACCTCCAACTACCGCTACATCGTGTGGGGTGAGCTCGACCGCACCGAGAAGGTCGACGCCGACCGCACCCCACCCGCCGAGATCAGGTCCTGACGGGTCTCACCGGCCGGGTACCGGTGTCGCCTCACCGACCGGTTCGTGGAGGAGGCGGGTCATGAAGACGCTGTGGGGGTCCTCACGGTAGTCGCCGAAGGGCGCGCACTCGGCGAAGCCGAACTTCCGGTACAGCGCGCGGGCCGGCGCGAAGAACTCCGCCGAACCGGTCTCCAGACTGAGCCGGCCGCAGCCCGCGTCCCGCGCGGCGTCGACGAGGTGTTCCAGCAGCCGCGACGCCACCCCGCCGCGCCGCCGGGAGGGCGCGGTGCGCATGGACTTGATCTCCGCGTGCGTCCCGTCCAGCCGTCGGAGGGCGCCGCAGCCGACGATCACCTCGCCGTCCCAGGCGGACCAGACGGTGACCTCCGGCCGGCGCAGCCCGTCGAGATCCAGCGCGTGGGTGCTCTCCGGCGGGCTGATCGCGCGCAACTGAGCGACGTGCCCGCGCAGGAACTCCACCGTCGCGCGCCCCGAGAGGTCGTCGACCACGATCCGCATTCCGCCCCCGTGTGCCCGGTCGCGGCCGTTCGCCGCCGCCTCGCGCCCCACGCTACCCAACGGCGCACGAGGGCCGGTCGGCCGGTACGGGCGGCACGGCCGGTACGGGCGGCACGGCCGGCACGGGCGGCACGGCCGGCACGGGCGGCACGGCCGGCACGGCCGGCACGGCCGGCACGGGCGGCACGGGGACGGCCGGGCGCGGGCCGGGACCGGGCGGCGGGCCGTCCGGACCCTTCGTGAGCTGCGTCGTGAGCGCCTGGGGAGGCGGGCGGTAGGGAGCGGTAAGAGCGGCGGGGTTCGCTGGGTGCGACGCACCGGCGGTTCCCCTCACGCCCGCTTGGAGGCACCCGTGACCCCCGCTCTTGTCATCTTCGACTGCGACGGCGTGTTGGTGGACAGCGAGACGGTCAGCGCGGACGTCCTGCGCGACATGGCCGCGGAGTCGGGGATCGGACTCGACCGGCCGGGGGCCTTCGCGCTGCTGCACGGCCGGAAGGTGGCCCACTGGGTCGCGGAACTGGGCGAGTTGGGTGGCCGGCCGCTTCCCGACGGTTTTGTCGAGGAGTTCCGGGCCCGCACGTTCACCGCCTTCGAACGGGAGCTGCGCCCGGTGCCCGGGGTGGCGGAGGCACTGGCCGCGCTCGACGTGCCGGACTGCGTCGCCTCCAGCGCCCCGATGGAGAAGATCCGTCACGTCCTCGCGCTGACAGGGCTCCTGCGGCGTTTCGACGGACGGCTGCACAGCGCCTACGAGGTGGGCGTGTGGAAGCCGGACCCCGGCCTCTTCCTGCACGCCGCCCGCGCGGCGGGCGCGGCCCCGGAGCGGTGCGTGGTGGTGGAGGACAGCGCGGTGGGGGTCGCCGCCGGAGTGGCCGCGGGGATGCGCGTCCTCGGCTACGCGCCTGACGGCAGCGGCACCGGGCGGCAGCTCGCACGGGCCGGCGCCCGCGTCTTCACCGACATGTCCCGGCTTCCCTCGCTGGTCGCGGAGACGACGGACCGCGTGCCGACCGGGCACGCCCGATGAGCTCGACCGGCCCCCGCCGGGCGCACGCCCCGCGTGGGCGACCCGACGTTGTCAGCAGACGAGAGGCGGCAAGGCGGTTCCGATGACAAGCGTTCTCGAACGACTCCAGCAGACCACCGACGACACGGAGATCTGGTGGGACTCGCCGCCCCTGGACTTCCCGGACTGGCGGGAGCGGGTGGTCGCCGACGCGCCCGACGAGGAGACCCGCAACCGGTGGGGGGAACAGCTTCGCCGCTTCCTCGACCCGGAGAACCCCGCGGACTCGCTCGTGCGGGGAGTCACCACCAACCCGTCGCTGGTGGCCCGGAGCGTGCTCTCGACTCCGACCCGGTGGGGGCCGTGGCTGGGACGGCTCATCGAGGAGGGCGGTGTGACCCGTCCCGAGGAGGCGTACGGCGCCGTCTACCGCGAGGTGC
The DNA here is from genome assembly GCF_014156695.1 of Streptomyces durbertensis. Taxonomy (GTDB): domain Bacteria; phylum Actinomycetota; class Actinomycetes; order Streptomycetales; family Streptomycetaceae; genus Streptomyces; species Streptomyces durbertensis. The sequence goes on from NZ_WMLF01000375.1 coordinate 3,651, forward strand.
TGCGCCGTTCCGCGCGGGCGCTGCTGCCGCTCTGGCGGGATTCCGACGGGCGGTACGGATGGGTTTCCGGTCAGCTCGACCCGCGCACGGTGTTCGACGCGGAGCGGATGCTGCGGCAGTCCCTCGAACTCGCCGCCCTGGGTCCGAACATGATGGTCAAGGTGCCCGGCTCCGCGGAGGGCTACCAGGTGATCGAGCGGCTGGTGGCGCGGGGCATATCGGTCAACAGCACGTTCTCCTACACCGTGCCGCAGTTCCTGGCCTGTGCCCGGGCGGTGGGACGCGGGCTGGCCGCGGCGCGGAGCGCCGGGGTGGACACCACCCGCTGGCGGGCCGTGTTCACCCACATGATCGGCCGGTTCGGGGCCAACACCGACCTTGCCTACGAGGCCGCCGCGCGCGATGTCCGGTTGACTCCCGGTGACCTCCGCTGGGCGGAGATCGCCGTGCTGAAGCGGATCCACTCGCTCATCAGGGAGAAGGACCTCCCGCTGAAGCCGCTGCTGTCGAGTCTGCTCGCCGACGGGCCGGGCACGGGCGGCACGCTGAGCATGCACCTGGAGGAGACCGCGGGCGCGTCCGCCGTCTACACGTGCAAGCCGTCCTTCGTGGAGGAGTTGACGAGGCGGCAGTCGGAGTTCCGCGGCTTCCGGCCGCACGCGGTCGACGACCCGGTGCCCGTCCGGACGCTGGACAGGCTGAGGCGGCTGCCCACGTTCCGGCAGGCGTACGAACCGGACGGCATGGACCCGGCCGAGTTCGGGCACTACGGGTGCTTCGTGGCGACCTACGCGGAGGTGTTGCAGAACACCCGCCAACTGGTCGACTTCGCCGCCCGGCAGTTCCACAGCCCCAGCTCTCCCCGGCACGAGCTCATCGCCGCGGGCGGCTGACCCCGCGAGCCCGGCACGTTCCGACCTTCCGCGACCGAGAGGCGGTCCCGTGTACCAGTCCATCGCGCTCTGGAGCCATCCGCGTTCCATGTCCACCGCCATGGAGAGGTCCTTCACCGAACGTGGCGACTTCACCGTCTTCCACGAGGAGTTCGCCTACGTCTTCTTCATGCACGAGGAGCGGGCGGAGATACCGCACAAGCACCCGGACCCGGACCACCCGCTGACCTACCACGAGATCCGGGACCTGATGGAACGGGAGCGGTCCCGGCGCCCCGTCTTCCACAAGGACTTCCCCTACCACGTGCTCGACCACCTCCTCGACGACCCCGGGTACCTGCGGGGGCAGACCCACACCTTCCTTGTCAGGGACCCGGCCGAGGCCGTGTTCTCCCACGCCACGATCCACCCCGCCCTGACCCGCGAGGTGCTCGGCTACGAACCCCTCGCCCGCCTCTTCGACCGGGTGGTGGAGCTCACCGGCACGGTGCCGCCCGTGGTGAACGCCGCGGATCTCGCCGCCGACCCGGCCGGGACGCTCGCCGCCTACTGCGCGGCCGTGGACATCCCGTTCCGTCCCGAGGCGCTTTCCTGGTCGTCCGGCGAACGCCCCGAATGGCGCACCTGGAGCGGCTGGCACCGGGACGTCGCCGGCAGCGAGGGCTTCCGCCAGCCCCGCCGCCACTACCGGGTCCCCGAGGAGCAGCGGCCCCGGCTGCTGGAGTACGTCGAGTACTGCCGGCCCTTTTACGAGCACCTGGACGCCTTCCGGATCCGCCCGGCGGCCCCCGCCC
>NZ_WMLF01000376.1 GCF_014156695.1 Streptomyces durbertensis
CCTCCGGCGCCCTCACCCGGGCCGCCGGAGGCGGGCCTTCCGCGTGCCGCGGGTGCTGACGGGCCGGGCTCACACCTCCAACAGGACCGTGAACGGGCCGTCGTTGACGAGCGAGACCTTCATCTCCGCCCCGAACCGGCCCTCGGCGACGTCCGCGCCCAGCTCCCGCAGCCGCGCGCACACCTCCGCCACCAGCGGCTCGGCGACCGGTCCGGGCGCCGCCGCGTTCCACGTCGGGCGGCGGCCCTTGCGGGCGTCGCCGTACAGCGTGAACTGGCTGATCACCAGCAGTGGCGCCGCCACGTCGGAACAGGACTTCTCGCCCTCCAGGATCCGCAGGCTCCACAGCTTCCTGGCCAGGCGCTCCGCGTGCTGCGGGGTGTCGTCGTGGGTGACGCCGACCAGGACGCACAGGCCCTCGCCGACGATCTCCCCGACCCTCTCGCCCTCGACCGTCACACTGGCGCCGTTCACCCTCTGAACTACTGCTCGCATTGCTCCATGATGCGCCGGATGGGTGCCAAGTCGATGCGCGAGGTGTCCGCGCGGTGGCACTATGCGAGGGCGCCATGTGGCGGACACGGGCGTCGCCCCCTGGCGGCGTCCCCCGGCCGAGGGCCAGGACGCCGCGCGCCGGACGGTCCCGCCGCGGGCGGTGCCCAGCCGTGCGGAGCCGGGAGAGGCGCAGCCAGGCGGCACCGGGCGGAAACCGGGCGACCGGGAACGAGGGGAAACCACATGAGCACGGCCTCCACACAGACGACCCACGCGACACGTGCGACGGGAGGGACGGACGTGACGGACGCCGGCGGCCGCGGTGGCGGGCCGCTCCCGGTGGCCGGTCAGGCGGGCGCTCACCCGGACGAGGCCCCGGCCTGCGCCACCGCGCCCGCCGGGGCCACCACCAGCTCCCTGCTGACCGCCATCGAGACGCCCGACCTCGGCGGGCTGCGGCTGGCCGCCCTGCGGGACCTGCGGCGCTCGGCGCTCCAGGAGGAGGCCGACCTCAGCTACGTGCGGCGCCTGCTCCAAGGCCGTATCGACATCCTGCGCGCGGAGCTGAACCGGCGCACCGGGGCCGACGAGGCGTTCCTCGTCGACCGGCTGCCGGAGATCCTGGCCGACACCCCGACGCGGCGCCGCGCCTCGGCCCGGCACGTGACCACCGGGCCGCCGCTGCGCGAGCACTACCGGCAGCTCGCCGAGTCGATGCTCTCCGAGGTCGAGCTGTCGGACCTCACCGCCCGGACCGACGACGAGCTGCGCGGCGCGCTGGAGCGGCTGGCGGACTACGAGCGGCGGGTGTCGGGGCAGCGGCAGTCCCTCCAGCACACGGCGGACGACTGCGGCGCCGAGATCGCCCGCAGGTACCGTGAGGGGGAAGCGCAAGTCGACGACCTGCTGGCCTGAGTGATCCTCTTCGGCGGCGGCCGTCCCGGAAGACCATGAGGTAAGGCCGCCGATGTCCTCGCCGACCACTCCCGCCACGCCCGTCTCCCCGGTGGGAGACGCCCCCAACCCGGTACTGGCCGAGGTGGTGCGCTCCGGGTTCACCGAGAGCCGGCACCGGGGCGCGCTGGTGCTGCTGAACCCCGACGGCACGGTCGGCCGGACGCTGGGCGACGTCGTCTCCCCCGTCTTCCCCCGCTCGGCGAACAAGCCGGCGCAGGCCGCGGCCGTGCTGCGGGCCGGCCTCGACCTGTCGGGCGAGCGGCTGGCGCTGGCGGCCGCCAGCCACTCCGGCGAAACGTTCCACCGGGCGCTGGCCGGCGAGATGCTGAAGGAACACGGCTTCACCGAGGCGGACCTCGGCTGCCCGCCCGACCTGCCGCTGGACCGCGAGGAGGCCGACGCCTACCTCGCCGCCGGCCACCACCCCGCCCGGCTCACCATGAACTGCTCCGGCAAGCACGCCGCCATGCTCGCCGCCTGCGCGACGAACGGCTGGTCGCACGAGGACTACCTGGACGCCGACCACCCCTACCAGCGGCTGGTCGCCGACACCCTCACCCGGGCCGCCGGCGAACCCGTCGCCCACACCGGCGTCGACGGCTGCGGCGCCCCGCTGATGGCGATCTCGCTGACCGGCCTCGCCCGCATGTTCCGCCACTTCGTGACCGCCGAGCCCGGCAGCGCCGAACGGCGCGTCGCCGACGCCATGCGCGCCCACCCCGAGTACGTCGCCGGCACCCGCAGGCACGACACCTGGCTGATGCGGGACATCCCCGGCGTGCTCGCCAAGATGGGCGCCGAGGCCGTGCAGGCCGTGGCGCTGCCGGACGGCCGGGCCCTCGCCTTCAAACTGGACGACGGCGGCGCGCGGGCGCTGGGCCCGGTGCTCGCGCGGGCGCTCGGCCTGCTGGGCCTGGACGCGGCCGCGCACCCGGTGCTCGACCGCGTCGCCGCCGCCCCGCTGCACGGCGGCGGCCGGGCCGTCGGCGAGGTACGCCCCGCGTTCTGACCCACCGGGCGCGTCGTGGCCGCGCGCAATACGCTTGGAGGGATGGGTACTTCGGATCCGGTGCTGCGCACCCTCGGGGACGACGCCGAGGACGTCCGCGAGTGGCTGCGCGCGGCCGCCGCCGGGTTCCTCCAGCCCGCCGTCTCGGAGGACGAGCTGCGGACGCGGGCGGGCGCGGTCGACCCGGAACGCACCCAGGGCGCGTACGCCGACGGCCGCTGCGTGGCGACCTGCCGTACGTTCGCCCAGCGGCTGACGCTGCCCGGCGGCCGTGACGTGCCGTGCTCCGCGGTCACCCACGTGACCGTGACCGCCACCCACCGCAGACGCGGGCTGATGAGCGCGATGCTGCGGCGGGCGCTCAGGGCGGCGAAGGAACGCGGCGAGGTCTGCGCGTCGCTGATCGCCGCCGAGTACCCGATCTACGGCCGCCACGGCTTCGGCCCGGCGACCCGCGCGACCGACTTCCGGGTGGACCTCACCCGCGCCGGCCTCGACCGGGCCGGCCTCGACCGCACCCGCGCCACCGGGCCGGAGGCGGGACATGTGGAGCTGGTCGCGCCCGAGGAGCTGCGGACGGTCGGCCCGCCCCTGCACCAACGTTTCCGCGCGCTTCCCACCAGCGCCGGCGCGATCGACCGCTCGACGCGCTGGTGGCTCGCCCACACCGGCGGGCTGCGCTACCCGGGCGACGAGCGACCCGACCTCTTCCACGCCGTGTACCGGGACCGGGACGGCACCGCGCAGGGCATCGCCTCCTACCGGCACGACCGGCGGTGGGCGAACTCCCTGCCCGCCGGCACCCTCCACGTCGACGAGCTCACGGCCGTCACCGCGGAGGCCGAACTGGCCCTGTGGCACTACCTGTTGTCCGTCGACTGGACGGTGACGGTGTGCGCCGACCGGCGCGCCCCCGACGACGTGCTGCCGCTGCTGCTGCCCGATCCGCGCGCCGCGCGGATCAACCGCCACCACGACCTGCTGTGGCTGCGCCCCCTGGACGTGCCGGCGCTGCTCTCCGCCCGCGACTACCGGACGGCCGGCAACCTGGTGCTGGAGGTACACGACGAGGCGGGACTGGCCGGCGGCCGCTACGCGCTGGACGCCGTCGGCGCGCAGGGCGCGCGGTGCGAACCCACCACGCTGACCGCCGACCTGACCCTGGGCGTGTCCGAGTTGGGCTCGCTCTGCCTCGGCGAGGAGTCGGCGGGCCGGCTGCTGCGGCTGGGCCGGCTCGACGAACACCGGCCGGGCGCCGCCGACCACGCGGACCTGTTGCTGCGCACCGACCGCCGCCCCTGGTGCCAGGACATGTTCTGAGCGCGTCACGCCCGGCGGCGGGGGGTGGGGCGTGTCTCCCCGGCGCCGCCGAGGCGGCCCGCCCGCCCGGCGGGTCCGGCGCGACCCGGGCGGCTTCCCGGGCGCACGGTCCTGTACGGCGGGGGCCGGGCGGGCGATAGTGGTGCGCATCCTGTCCCCCGCTCCCTGGACGGCCGGTATGCGTGATCTCCTGGATTCGGCAGAGTGTGTGGTTCTCGGCTTCGACGGTCCGGTCTGCCGGCTGTTCGTGCGCCACCCGGCGCAGGACGTCGCCGGCCGGCTGCGGGCGCTGCTGCCCGACGGCGGGCAGGAGCCGCCACCCGGCGAAGCCGAGCCCGACCACCCCCTGGCCGTGCTGCGGGCCGCACTCGACGGGGCCGCCGATGTCGGGGCGTCCGAGAACTCGCTGGCCCGGCGTCTCGGTGACGCGCTCGCCGCCGAGGAGCTGGCGGCCGCCGCGACGGCCTGGCCGACCCCGTACGCGGACCAGCTGATCCGCACCCTGCACGCCACCGGGCGCCGGCTGGCGATCGTCAGCGACCACGCCCCGGAGGCCGTCGAACGCTACCTGCGCGGCCGGGGCCTGGAGGCGCTGTTCGCCGGCAACGTGCACGGCCGGGACGCCGACCACCCGCGTCCGCTGCCCGACCCCGACGTGCTGCGACGCGCGCTCGCCTCCACCGGCGTGCCGCCGGAGGCCGTCCTGTTCGTCGGCGACTCCGCGCGGGGGCTGGCCGCCGCCCGCGCGGCGGGCGTGCGGTTCGCGGCGTACGCGCGTGACGAGGAGCGGGCGGCCCGCCTCACCGCCGGCGGCGCCGAGCACGTCGTGCCGTCGCTGCTCGACCTCGTGGACGCGCTGCACGCGCCCCGCGTCGGCTGACCGCGCCGCCGCCCGACCGGCTACGTACAGTGTGATCACGGCCGATCCGTGGCACATGTCCCGGGGACGGCCGTGGGCGCGACGCAGCACGAGCCCGTGCGGCTCGACGATCGATGGGAGCGCAGATGACAACAGACGAGCCCGCGCACGACCCCGAGGTGCTCAAGCTCGCCGCGAAGGTCTTCCAGCTGGCCAGGCAGGGCGACCGGGACGCGGTCTCCGCCTACGTGGACGCCGGCGTGCCGCCCAACCTCACCAACGACCGGGGCGACTCGCTGGTCATGCTCGCCGCCTACCACGGCCACGCGGACGCCGTCCGGGCGCTGCTGGAGCGCGGCGCCGACCCGGACCGCAGCAACGACCGGGGCCAGACGCCGCTGGCCGGCGCGGTCTTCAAGGGGGAGAAAGAGGTGATCCGCGCCCTCCTCGACGGGGGCGCGGATCCGGCCGCCGGCACTCCGAGCGCGATCGACACGGCCCGGATGTTCGGCAAGGACGAGCTTCTGGAGTTGTTCGGCGCCCGGTAGTCTTCCCGGTCCTCGGGTGGGCGCCGTGGCCGGCATGCCCCACGGCGTCACCCGCGCACCCCGATCACCTCCTCCTCCGGCCCGAGGTTGTCCGTGTCGAGAGGGGCGCCGTCGCGGGGCGTGGTGACCG
>NZ_WMLF01000377.1 GCF_014156695.1 Streptomyces durbertensis
CAGCAGGTCGGCGGCCTTCTCGCCGACCATGAGCACACCGATCATGGGGTTGACCGCCGGGATCGTGGGGAAGACGGAGGCGTCCGCGATGCGTATACCGTTCAGCCCGCGGATGCGCAACTCCGGGTCGACGACGGCGAGTTCGTCGTCGGCCGCGCCGATGCGGCAGGTGCCGGCCGGGTGGTAGACGGTGTGCGCGACCTGGCGGGCGTAGGCGCTCAGCTCGTCGTCGGAGGTCACCTCGGGGCCGGGGCACACCTCGCGCTTGAGCCACCTGGCGAACGGCTCGGTGGCCGCGATCCGGCGGGCGAGCTTGATGCCGTCGACGAGGGTGCGGCCGTCGTAGCCCTCCTCGTCGGTGAAGTAGCGGAAGTCCAGGGCCGGTTTGGCCTCGGGGTCGGCGCTGGTGAGGTAGAGCCGGCCGCGGCTGCGCGGCTTGGGGATGTTCGGGGTCATCGACACGCCGTGCTCGGGCCGCTGGTAGCCCAGCCGCTCGGGGTTGTCGGTGAACGGGATCTGGTAGAAGTGGAACATCAGGTCGGGCCCGGCGGACTCGGGGTCGCGGCGGACGAACAGCCCGGCGTCGGAGTCCATGGCCGAGTTGTCGGGGATCGGGCCGTCGGTCTCCCAGACGATGACCGACTCCGGGTGGTCGAGCAGGTTCTCGCCGACGCCCGGCAGGTCGTGGCGGGCGTCGATGCCCAGCGCCTTGAGGTCGTCGGCGGGCCCGATGCCGGAGAGCATCAGCAGCCGGGGGGTGTCGACGGCGCCGGCGCAGACGATCACCTCGCGGTCGGCGGCGACGAAGGTCTCGGTGCCGTCGGCGGCGCGGACGTGGACGCCGGTCGCCCGGTCGCCGTCCAGTTCCAGGCGGAACGCCCAGGTCTCCAGCATCAGATGGAGGTTGGGCCGGTCCCCGGCCGCCATGTGCGGGTGCAGGTAGGCGACGGACGCCGAGGAGCGCTTGTTGTCCTCCGGGTGGTAGGCGAGGTCGAAGAAGCCGGCGCCCTCGTGGAAGGGCCGCTTGTTGAAGCCCTCGACACGCGGCACGTCGAGCGCGGTCACGGCCGCCTCGACCCAGTCGCGGGCGATGGCGTTCCGGTCCTTCTCGTCGACGGGGACGATGTTGTTGCGGAGCTTCCCGTAGTACGGGTCCATCGCCTGGCCGTTCCAGCCGGTGGCGCCGGCGGCCTCCCACTCGTCCCAGTCGGAGGGCAGGGGCTTGAAGGAGATCAGCGTGTTGTGCGAGGAGCAGCCGCCGAGGACGCGGGCGCGGCTGTGGCGGATGTGGCTGTTGCCGTTTGGCTGGGGGGTCGTCGGGTAGTCGTAGTCCAGGTCGCCGCCGAGCAGTCCGAGCCAGCGGCGCAGCGTCAGCACGTCCTCCCGGTCCATGTCGGACGGGCCGCCCTCGATGACGGCGACGGTGACGTCCGGGTCCTCGGTGAGTCGGGAGGCGATGACGGAACCTGCGGTCCCGCCGCCGATCACCACGTAGTCGTAAACGCTCATGACTGGGTACTGCTCCTCGCGGGGTTTCCTTGGCCTGTTCTGGTGGCCTGGAGGGGGTGCTTGGCCTCTTCGGTCGGGTGACCGGCTCGGGTCTGCGAGCCGGAGTGGGGCCCGTGCGCCGGGGGCCGGGGCGGTCGGCCCGCGTTCGGGCGGGCCGACCGGTCGTCGGGTGCTCGGCCGACGTCAGCCGGCGAACCAGCGGACCGGGGCCGGCCGCAGGTTCTCGTAGACGTGCTTGGTCTCGCGGTACTCCTCCAGGCCGGCGCGGCCCAGTTCGCGTCCCACGCCGGAGCGGCCGAAGCCGCCCCACTCCGCCTGCGGCAGGTAGGGGTGGTAGTCGTTGATCCAGACCGTGCCGTGGCGCAGGCGCCCGGCGACGCGGCGGGCGCGGGCGGTGTCGGAGGAGAACACCGCGCCGGCGAGGCCGTACTCGGTGTCGTTGGCGAGTTCGACCGCCTCTTCCTCGGTGCGGAACGTCTCGACGGTGAGGATCGGCCCGAAGGTCTCCTCCCGGACGACCCGCATCCCGCGGTGGCAGTTGTCGAGGACGGTCGGGCAGTAGAAGTAGCCGCCGGTCGGACGCGTCTCGTCCGGCTCGGGGCGTTCGCCGCCGCAGCGCAGTGAGGCGCCCTCGGCGAGCGCGGACGCGACGTACCTCTCCGTCTTGTCCAACTGCTGCTGGGAGACGAGCGGCCCGCACTCGACGCCCTTCTCGGTGCCGCGGCCGAGCCTGATCCGGGCGGCGCGGCGGGCGAGTTCGGCGACGAAGCGGTCGCGGACGGACTCCTCGACGATGAGCCGGCTGCCGGCCGAGCAGACCTGGCCGCTGTGGATGAACGCGGCGTTGAGCGCCTGGTCGACGGCGGTGTCGAAGCCCTCCTCGGTGGCGCAGGCGTCGGCGAAGACGACGTTGGGGTTCTTGCCGCCGAGTTCGAGCGCGACCTTCTTCACCGTGGGTGCCGCCGCCTGGGCGACCTTCACGCCGCTGGCCAGTCCGCCGGTGAAGGAGACGAGGTCCACGGCCGGGTGCTCGGCGAGCCGGGCGCCGACCGGGTCGCCGGCGCCGGTGACGATGTTCGCCACGCCGGCGGGCAGTCCGGCCTCGGCCAGCAGCCCGACAAGCCGGACGGTGCTGAGCGGGGTGACCTCGCTCGGCTTGACCACAAAGGTGTTGCCGGCCGCGAGCGCCGGCGCGATCTTCCAGCTCGCCTGGAGGAGCGGGTAGTTCCAGGGGGTGATCATCGCGCAGACGCCGACCGGCTCGTGCACGACGACGCTGTGCACGTCGGCGCTGCCGGCGTCGACGACCCGGCCGCCGGACTCGTTCACCACCAGGTCGGCGAAGTAGCGGAAGGCGGCGGTCACGTCGTCGACGTCGACCCGGCCCTCCTCCAGCGTCTTGCCGGTGTCGCGCGACTCCAGCAGGGCGATGTCCTCGCGGTCCCGCTGGAGGAGGTCGGCCACGCGGCGCAGCAGCGCGGCGCGCTCGGCGACCGGGGTGTTCGGCCACTCGCCCTTGTCGAAGGCGCGGCGCGCCGCTTCGATCGCGGCGTCCGTGTCCGCGAGGCCGCCCTCGGCGACCGTCGCCAGCACGCCGGCGTCGGCCGGGTCCAGGATGTCCCGCGTTCCGCCCGTCTCGGCGTCCCGCCACACCCCGTCCACGTAAATCGTCTTCTGTCCCGACACGTCGCCTGCTGCCTTCCTTACCGTCCTGCACCATGCCGGCATGGCCGGCAACTTGCACCCCTGCCCCGAAGTCGCGAACTCATGTCTGTACAGGTGAGATAAGTGGCCTTCATCACTCCCGGGCCTGGTTTACCCACCGGAACGCCGAAGGCCCGGCACCTGGAGCGGTGCCGGGCCTGGGTGGAACCCGCGTCGGGCGCGGGTCCCTTCGGCTCAGATGAGGCCGAGCGCGCGCACAGCGTCGCGCTCCTCTTCCAGCTCCTTCACGGAGGCGTCGATGCGGGCGCGGGAGAACTCGTTGATCTCCAGACCCTGCACGATCCGGTACTCGCCGTTCTCGGCGGTGACCGGGAACGAGGAGATCAGGCCCTCGGGCACACCGTACGAACCGTCGGAGGGGATGCCCATGGAGGTCCAGTCGCCGTCGGCGGTGCCGTTGACCCAGGTGTGCACGTGGTCGATGGCGGCGTTGGCGGCCGACGCGGCCGAGGAGGCGCCGCGCGCCTCGATGATCGCGGCACCGCGCTTGGCGACGGTCGGGATGAAGTCCTCCGCCAGCCACTTCTCGTCGTTGACGACCTCGGCGGCGTTCTTGCCGGCCACCTCGGCGTGGAAGATGTCCGGGTACTGCGTCGCGGAGTGGTTGCCCCAGATGGTGAGGCGGCGGATCTCGCCGACCGCGACACCGGTCTTCCTGGCCAGCTGCGACAGCGCGCGGTTGTGGTCCAGGCGGGTCATCGCGGTGAAGCGCTCAGCCGGTACGTCCGGCGCGGCGGCCTGGGCGATCAGCGCGTTGGTGTTCGCCGGGTTGCCGACCACCAGGACCTTCACATCGTCCGCGGCGTGGTCGTTGATGGCCTTGCCCTGCGGCTTGAAGATGCCGCCGTTGGCCTCCAGCAGGTCACCGCGCTCCATGCCCTTGGTGCGCGGGCGGGCGCCCACGAGCAGGGCCACGTTGCTGCCGTCGAACGCGACGTTCGGGTCGTCGGTGATGTCGATGCCGCGGAGCAGCGGGAAGGCGCAGTCGTCCAGCTCCATCGCGGTGCCCTCGGCGGCGCCGAGCGCCGGCGTGATCTCCAGAAGGCGCAGCCTGACCGGGACGTCCGGGCCCAGCAGGTGGCCGGAGGCGATGCGGAAGAGCAGCGCGTAGCCGATCTGGCCGGCGGCGCCGGTGACGGTGACATTAACGGGAGTGCGGGTCATGGCGGTCTCCGTTGAACCTGACGAGGGCGGCTGGATCGCGTGGATCCGACGAGATCTCTCTATGTCAAGAGATCCGCCCGTCAGGCTACCGTGCCGACGCCTCGCGGGGGCAGCCACCCGGGCCCGTGCCGCCGGCCGCCGCACCGGCTGCGCGCAGCTCGCGGGGATCCGGCGGGGGCGGTCGGCGGCCGCGCGCCGTTTCCGACGCGCGACCGCCGGCGTGGATGCCGCCCCGTGGGGGGACTGGTCGTCTGCCCTCTCCCCCGCGGGTCATGCCGGCCCGCCGGCGGGACGGCCGAAACCCGTCGCCCCGACGGCGGATCCGTCAGCGCCGACGGCTCAGGGCTCGGTCGTCGTCGTGCAGCCGCCGGTGCCGGTCGCGGTCTCCACACACGCCTTGGCGGCCTTGGCGTCCTTCGCCGCGACCATCATGGTGTAGCCGCCCGTGCCCTCGGTGACCTCGTCGGACTCCGACTCGCCGGCCGAACTGACGGTCACCTTCGTGCCCGGGGAAGCGCCGCCGATCCGGGCCCATGCCGCCTTGCAGACGTCGCTGTAGCGGACCTCGACGTACGTCGTCCCGATCATCGCGTCGGCGGAGGTCTCGGCGTACTGCCCGCCGCAGCCCATGAGTTCGGGGTCCTCGCCGGCGCAGTCGCCGCCGGAGCACTTCACCCCGTCGGGCAGCTTGACCGCGGCCTTCGTGGGGCTCGGCTTGGGCTCGGGCTTGGCGTTCGCCTCGCCGCCGCTCTCCAGGAAGAACACCGCGCCGGCCACCACGACCAGGGCGCCCACCGCGCCGGCGAGCACCATGCCTATGCGGCGACCGCGCGAGGGCGCGCCGGCGTCGTGCCCGGCGGACCGCGACGTGTGGGAGGTGTGCGGCGTCTGGGACGGGTGCGGGGTGGGGG
>NZ_WMLF01000378.1 GCF_014156695.1 Streptomyces durbertensis
CCGCCAGGATTGGTTTACTCCATTCACCTGTACGGCACGCCAGCGCTCTCCGCGCAACGTGCTGTCAACTGCACCGTGCCACAGGCCTGTTGTCGAGGCCCCGAGGTGGCACCCCTCCTCCGATCCGGCCCCTCGAAGATGCGCGAACCGCCGGCCTGCCGTGTCCTGCCTGTGAGAACCGGCACAGCCTGCCAGTGAGACCCGGCACAGGAGGACACACACATGTGCACAGAGCACCACCACGGGATTCCCGAACCCGCCCGCGCCAGCGCGACCTCCCGCCGGGGACTGCTGCTACGCGGCGGGGTGCTGCTGGCCGGGCTGGTCCCGGCCCTGGCGGCGGGCCGCGCCGTCGGCTGGTCGAGCGGCGGCCCGGGCGGCGTACGCGGCGAGGTCCCCGCCGGCCTGTGGACCCGCCCGCTGACCGCCGGCTCCCCCGTCTCCGCCCCCTACGGCATCAAGGGCGACTGGCTCGCCGGCTACCACACGGGGGTCGACTTCGCCGTCGACACCGGCACCCGCGTCTACTCGATCGGCCCCGGCACGATCGAGATCGCCGGCGAGTACGGCGACTACGGCGAGGCCGTGCTCATCCGCCTCGACGACGGCCGCTTCGCGCTGTACGCCCACCTCTCGGCGGTCGACGTCCAGCGCGGCCAGCGCGTCGACGGCGGCGAACGCCTCGGCGAGACCGGCGCGACGGGCCGGGTCACCGGCCCCCACCTCCACTTCGAGATCCGCACCAGCCGCAACTACGGCTCCGACGTCGACCCCGTCGAGTACCTCGCCACCCGGGGCGTACGCCTGGACTAGGCCCTGGGCGAGACGCCGCCGAGCCTTCCTCGGGCGGACGCGTGCGTCGACGCCCACGCCGTCGTGCGTGTGATCGCCCTGTCAGCTCGGTCACGGCCTCAGAGTGGGCGCCGGGGCCACCTCCCCACGTCGGTCCCAGGTCGCGAACCCACACGACCTCAGACGTACCGGACGCGGCTCGACTCCGCCTCGTCCCCCGCGGATGACTGGTCGGCGACGATCCGGGTAGGTGGGCGCGCAGGGAGGGTGCATGGGGTCCGGCGCGCGTGTGTTCGTCCGGCTGCTGGTGCTGCTGCTCGGGGCGATGCTTCTCACGCTTGCCGTCGGGCAGGTGGACCGGCCGTATCGCGAGACGGTCGCCTATGCCGGGGCCGGACCGTGTCCGCCGAGCGCATCCACCGCGGCGGCACCGCCGCAGCGGCCCTGTCTCGACTCTCTGACCGCCGAGGTCCTGGACAAGGAGAGGACCTACCGGTCCGGTCCCCACGGCGGCGACACCACCCATCGCGTGAAGCTCCTGCTTCCCTCGGGCGACACGGTGTGGCGGAAGGTCGGCAAGCCGGTGTACGAGGTCGCCGAGCGCGGCGGACACGCCGAACTCACCGTGTGGCGGGGCCGGACCGTGGGAGTGGCGGTCGACGGTGAGTACAGCGGTAGCTCCCCGAACGCCGCAAGGGAACTCGCGATGTGGGCGCTGCTGGGTTGGAGCGGCGCCGGACTGGTCCTGTGGTCCGCCCTGGGTGACGGTCGGCCGCGACTCAAGCTGTTCGTGCAGACGGTCTGCTGGTTGGCGATCGGGGCGGTCGGCTGCCTGCTGCTGGCCCTGTCCGCGCAGGACGGATTCCGGATCGGCCTGACGTTGGCTCTCACCGTGATCGTCGTCCTGCCGGCTCTCTACACCCTCATCGTGGTGAGGGAGACGTGAATGCGCTCCCGTGCCCTCGTCCACCTCGACCGGCGGGCCGTTATTCGGAGGCGCCTCCGCTCGGGTTCGCCTAACGTGCCGACACATGACCGTGCTGCGCGGCGCCCTTGTCACCCTCCGGCCCACCACCGACGACGACGTCCCCGCCCTGGCCGCCATCCGGGCCACGCCCGAGGTGCGCGCCCGGTGGCGGGGTGAGGACGACCTCGAGGCGGAGATCAGGTCCGACCTGTCGGATCCGGACGTCCGCTCGCTGACGATCCGCCACCAGGAGCGGATCGTCGGCATGATCCAGTGGTACACCGAGGACGAGCCGGACTACCGGCACGCCGGCATCGACGTCTTCCTCGACCCGGCCGTCCACGGCGGCGGCCTCGGCACCGACGCCGTGCGCACGCTCGCCGCCCACCTCGTGGACGACCACGGCCACCACCGCCTGGTCATCGACCCGGCCGCCGACAACACCCCGGCCATCCGCTGCTACGAGAAGGTCGGCTTCAAGCCCGTCGGCGTCATGCGCCAGTACGAACGCGGCGCGGACGGCACCTGGCACGACGGCCTCCTGATGGACCTCCTCGCCCACGAACTCCTCCGCTGACGCCGGACCGGCCGGAAACTCGCGCGCGTCGGAGGGGTGGCGCGGCCTACGGTCGGTGTATGAGCCGTACGACACACGCGCCGCGACTCGTGGAGATCACGCCGGACAACGTCGACCTCGCAGTCGACCTACGGGTGCGGCCGGACCAGGAGCACCTCGTGGCGCCCGTGGCGAAGTCCCTCGCCGAGGCGTACGCGTACCAGGGGACGGCGTGGCCGCGCCTCATCCTCGACGGCGACCGGGCCGTCGGCTTCCTCATGGCGTTCCTCGGCATCGACTGGCGGGGCGACGGCACCGACTTCCGCTCCGGGCTGTGGCGGCTGAACATCGCGGCCGGTGAACAGGGCCGGGGCTACGGGCGCTTCGCGGTCGAGTCGGTGGCCGCCGAGGTCCACCGCCGCGGCGGCACACGCGTCTTCACGACCTGGCACCCCGGCGAGGACGGCCCCGAGCGCTTCTACCTCGGTCTCGGTTTCCGGCCGACCGGCGAGAGGAGCGGCGGCCAGACCGTTGGCGAGCTGCCGCTGGACGGGAAATGCCGTTGAGTCGTCGACGGCCGACGGCAAGACTGGCGGCATGAGCGCTCGACGATACGTCTACCTGGACCCCGACGGCATGGACGGCGGGTGGCTCCACGTGATCGTCGAAGCCCCGACGGGCGTCGTCTACCAGCAGCAGTACGGCGGAACCGCTTGCCGCCAGGGGCGGTTGGAGGGCTTCCTCGTCCCGGTGACGGGCCCCGACGCGCTCGACGCGCTGCGCGAACTGTTCGAGGAGCACTTCCATGGCGCCGGTACCCGCGAGCACTCGTGGTCGACGGAGGAACGGGAGCGGCTGCGCCTGATCGTCGAGGACGTTCCCTACTGGTTCTGCGACGGACGCGACGAGGAGCCGCACACCCTGCGGCTGGACGAGAACCGGATGCACGGAACCGACGAGGCGTGGATACCGGTGAGCACGCCGGACGGCCCCGGCGTCCTCGTCTGGCTCAACTCGGACTGACGCCGGACAGGCCCTAACCTGGCGGGATGACACCACCGCCTGTCGGCGACCTCGACGTCGCCGCGATGCTCGACGACCTCAGAACCCTCGTCGAGGTGGAATCGCCGTCGCGGGACCGGGAGGCGCTGGCGGCCTCGGCGAAGACCGTCGCCGCCGTCATCGAGAACCGCCTCGGCGGCCGCGCCGTCCTCGTGGAGAGCCCGGCCGGACCGCACGTCCACTGGTCCGGCGGCGGGGACCCCCGGGTGCTGGTCCTCGGCCACCACGACACGGTGTTCCCGCTCGGCACGCTCGCCCGGCGGCCGTTCCGCGTCGCGGGCGGTCGCGCGACCGGGCCCGGGGTCTTCGACATGCTCGGCGGCGTTGTGCAGGCCGTGCACGGCCTGGCGTCGCTCGACGACCGGTCCGGCGTGGAGCTCCTGGTCACCGCCGACGAGGAGGTCGGCTCGCAGCACTCCCGCGCGCTCGTCGAGGAGCGGGCACTGGCCTGCGGTGCCGTGCTGGTCGTGGAGGGCGCCGCCGAGGGCGGCGGTCTGAAGACCGCGCGCAAGGGCTGCGGCAACTTCCAGGTGTCCGTCGCCGGTCGGGCCGCGCACGCCGGTCTGGAACCGGAAGCCGGGGTCAACGCCCTCGTCGAGTCGGCCCACCAGGTCCTGCACATCGCGTCGCTCGGCCGTCCCGAGGTCGGCACGACCGTCACCCCGACCGTCGCCTCCGCCGGCACCCTCGACAACGTCGTGCCCGCCGAGGCGACCATCGCCGTCGACGTGCGAGTCGAGACGGAGGCGGAGAAGGCACGCGTCGAGGCCGCGTTCGCGGCGCTGACGCCCCACCTGCCCGGGGCGGAGGTCACCGTCACGGGCGGCGTCGGCCGGCCGCCGATGCCGCCGGCCGCGTCCGCCGGGCTCTTCGCCCTCGCCACGCGCCTGATGCCGGGCATCGCAGGCCACCACGTCGGCGGCGGCAGCGACGGCAACTTCACGGCCGCGCTGGGCGTCCCGACCCTCGACGGCCTCGGCGCCGTCGGCGGCGGCGCCCACGCCGACCACGAGTACCTGGAGGTCAACGCCATGCCGGAACGCGCCGCCCTCGTCGCCGGCCTGGTGAGTGCCCTCGGACAGGGCGGGTAGTCAACGCCTGGCAGTCGGAAGGTTGTTGCGCGCCGGCCCGAGTACGGCCGCCCGCCACGGCCGCCAAGATCCGCTGAAGTGAACACGGTCGTCGGCCTGTTGGCCCCTCCCGCCCCGGGCGTCGCGCGGCAGGATGGGGGCGTGGCGACGGAACCGGGTTTCATCGAACTGAGCGAGGACGAGCTTCGAGGGGTCGCGGGGTTCGCGTCCGCCTCCGCGCGGCGGGTGCTGCCGCTGTTCGAGGCGGGGGCGCCCGCTGACGCGCGGGCTCGGGAGGCGGTGGAGGCGGCGGAGGTGTTCGCCGCCGGTGGGCGGCGTACGGCGGAGCTGCGGCGGCGGGCGTGGGCGGCGCACCACGCGGCGCGGGAGGCAGCCGCGCGGGAGGGGGAAGCGGCGGTGGTCGACGCGGCGCGGGCGGCGAGCCACGCGGCGGCGGCCGCGTATCTGCATCCCCGGGCGAGCGCCCACCAGGTGAAGCACGTGCTCGGCGCTGCCGCGCACGCCGCGCGTGCGGAGGAGTTGGCGGTCGGCGAGGTCGGGAACGTGGGCGCGGAGGCGTTGGAGCGGGCGCGGGCCGAGGCGCCGCCGGCGGTGGTGGCGGTGCTCGGACGGCTGCCCGTGGCGCCGCCCGGCGGGGGGCGCGTGGGCGCGTTCATCCGCGAGCTGGACGCCGCCCTCCGCCGCTGAGCGGGTTGCCGGCAGGCGGGTCAGTCGCCGCCGTCCCGGGCGGCCGCCGCGTCGAAGGCGCCTCTGGCGAGGCGGTGGAGGAGGGTGGCGGTGGTCTCGCGGTCGGGCAGGGACTCGGGGTGGCTGAGGTGCGGGGTGGAGT
>NZ_WMLF01000379.1 GCF_014156695.1 Streptomyces durbertensis
GCGTCAGCCATCCAGGTCACACCGGTGTGCCGAAGCCCATGGCGCCGAAGATGCTCGTACCCCAGGGTGGTGACGACCTCATCCCACTGCGTCACGTCGCGAAGCACAGCAGTAGTGATCCTCCCGCCACGCGGCCCGGTGAACAGCCGAGCCTCGGGGTCGGGCCCCGCCGCCAGCCCACCCAGCACGTCTCGGCCCGCTGTTCGGCGTTGCGCCCACGGACGGGGATGCCCGGCCACGGCTCACCGAGACCGAACCACCCGGCCCGGGAGACGGTTCCGTCGACACTCCAGCACGACGGGCGCCGTCCAGCCTCACCGGGGACCTCGGGTGTTCAGTTCGCTCGGCCGGAGCCACCGGCTCCGAGCCGGACGCACCATGCACCTCAGCCTCACGCGGCCATGGGACAGCTCTTGGCTGGCGACGGTCTGGTTCGAGTGGCCCTCCGGCCGGCGGCCGCGCTCTCTGGAAGCCGGACGAGCGCCGCATGCGCGGAATCACTGCTCGGAAGCCGCCGCGACCCGCGGTGGGACGAGCGCGCTCGGAATCAGGGGCGCCGACGGCGGAGGTCCGCGAACGGCGCTCGGGGTCGGCAGCGAGGTGGGGCAGCGGGCCCCGAGGTGCCGGCGATCGGTGTTCGGGAAGCCGGAGCTGCGCTAGACGGCCCTCACCGCTGCTCGGGCAGGAGGTTGGGCACCTGACGAGAGGGGGGCGACGCACGGTCGGCGGGCCTACAGTGGCGCGGGCTTCACCGCTGGGCGACTCTGACTCGCAGGGGGACCGACGAGCCGTCCGACAGAACGGGGCCCTCATGGCCATCACCACGACCGACCACTCGGTCCCCCACACGTCGACTGTCCCCGCGAACGCGGGCCAGAAGGTGAAGCTGTTCGTACGGGAACACGACGGCACGCCCCCTGGCCCACCTGCGAACCGCAAGGCCGTTCTCATGCTGCACGGCAGGAGCGTCCCGGTGCTGGCGGGCTACGACCTCCAGCACACCTCCTACGGGTGGGCCAAGGCCGTCGCACAGGCCGGATATGACGTCTTCATGATGGACCTGCAGGGCTCTGGCCGTTCGCCGCGTCCCCGGATGGAGGACCCCTGCAATGTGAATCCCAGCCAGCAGGCTGCCGTCACTCCACCGCTGTCGGGCCCACGAACGGCGAGCTATCCGTTCGTACTGACCAATTCCCAGAGTGACCAAGACGAGCTCAGCACCGTCGTCGAATACATCCGCGCCAGGCGCAACGTTTCGAAGGTCTCCTTCATCGGCTGGTCGGCGGCGGCGTTTGCCATGGGACCGTACGCGATCAGAAATCCGGGGAAGGTTGAGAACCTGTTCCTCCTCGGCCCGATCTTTCCTCCGCTGGGCCCCTCGAACCCGCCGACCCTGCCGGTACCCGGCTTCCCCCTTCACGTGCTCACCCGCTCGAGCATCGAGCAGGCCTTGGCCATGAAATGCGCGAACCAGCACGAGCCCGGCATGGTCGACGTCGTGTGGAGCGCCCTCATGGACAATGACCCGATCGGCCGCGGCTGGGGGAAGCTCCTTCCCTCCGGAGAGCCGGCGGGCGTCAGCCGATTCCGGAACTTCGTGACGTGGGGCTGGAACAACACCACCGTGGGCCAAGGGGGCAGCCTCGGCGGAAGCGTGCCCGTGCTGATCGTGCACGGCGAGCACGACCAGACGGCCAACACCACACCGCCCAGCTCCAACCCGGCGCTCGACTTCCACGTCCCCGCTCTCTACGACGCCGTCCCAGGAGCTCACAAACTCCTCGTCACGGTGAAGTGTGCCGGCCACTCGATGCCCTGGGAAAGGCAGCACAAGAACCTGCACAACCTGTCGAAGCACTGGCTCAAGCACACCAAGGTCGACGGCAAGACCCAGGGCAAGTTCGAGATGGACGAGAACGGCAACATCAGCCCGGCGCCATGAACCCCGGCCATCCGACCCCGCTCCTGGTACTGGAGCCGCCGGTTGGGATGACAACGACGGCTTCAGCGGTCGCAGGGCCGCGCAGCATCGGGAATCCGGCCGCCACCGCCACTGACCGGCTGCGGGTCAGCTTCCCGTAAGTCCTTTCCAACCCTGCTGATATCGCTTAGCTGTTGGCGTGCCGGATAAGTGAAGTGGTTGCGACCAACGGAGTTGAAAGGTGGATCCGCATGGGACCTCTCTATGTCGCCTGGTGGAATGTGGAAAACCTCTTCGACGAGGAGCACTCCCCCCGACGCAGTGAGAAGATGACCCGGGTGCTGGGAAACGACCTGCGGGGCTGGACCTCGCACCTGCGGGACAGGAAGATCAGCCAGCTGGCATCGGTGATCGCGGAGATGAACAGCGGACAGGGGCCGGATCTGCTGGGAGTCTGCGAGGTCGAGAACGAATTTGTTGTGCAGCAACTCGCCAGCGCGGTCAACCACCGGGTGACGGGCCGCACCTACCAGATCGCGCACGCAGACACCTCCGACCAGCGCGGCGTCGACGTGGCGTTCATCTATGATCCGGCTTTGCTCACCGCGCCAGCCGACCAGCGGTTCCAGCACGTGGTGATGCGCCGTACGGGAACCCGCGAGATCCTCCAGGTCAACTTCAGGACGGTCAGTGGGCATACCTGGGCTGTTTTCGGCAACCACTGGCCGTCCCGGCGCGGTGGTCAGCAGGAGTCGGCCGCCTACCGGGCCACGGCTGGCGAAACCCTCGCCTACTTCCACGAGCGCACGCTTGAGGTCCACGGCGCGCACACACCGGTGCTGGTCATGGGCGACTTCAATGACGAGCCCTTCAACGTCTCACTCAGCCAGCACGCCCTCAGCACACGGCAACGGACAAAGGTCCTGAACGCCACCACCGCGCCGCGGCTCTGGAATCTGATGTGGCCGATCGTGGGAGGCGACGATCGCATCGAGTCCGCCGGCAACGAGCACGCAGTCCGGCCGGGCGGCACGTTCTACTTCCAGAACACAGCCAACGTCCTGGACCAGTTCCTGGTCAACAAGAACATGCTGACCCCCCGCGCACACCTTCGAGCCGAACCCGGCTCTGTTCACATCGTCACCCACCCGCAGGGCATGGTCGGCACCGGCCGCTACCCCGCCCCTGTGCTGTTCGGCGGCATGGGCAAAGACGTCAACCAGAACGGCTACTCCGACCACTACCCCATCGCGATGCACGTCGAAGTCGCGTAGAACGCGGACACTTGCCTTCGGCCAGCGGCAGCCTGGCGAGCCGGTGGTGCGTCCAGGGCGCGCCGTAGCTTTGGTCGCGACGACATCGTCGTTGTCGGCAGATTCACCAGCGGAGCTGTGGCCGGGCGGGGCGCAATGGGGGCGCCGGAGGGAGTGTGAGTGGCGTGGCCATGACACCAGAACTGCTGCTGGGCGCCCGGATCGGCGGCCGGGTTGTCGAGTTCGTCGCTCGGGGCTGCCGACCCGACGACGGGACGGCAGAGGGCGAGTGGCTCGCGCGGATCGAATGAGGCGCCAACAGCCGCGGCTGACCGTGGAGAGCTTCGAGGGCGCCCACGAACTGGGACATCCCGAGGCGGCGAACGACCTGGGCAACCTTCTCGACGACCTGGGCCGGCCTGACGATGCCCTCCGATGGTGGCTGGTTGCTGCCGAGATCGGCAACACGGGCGCGGTCGGCAACCTGGCTACGGCCTACCAACGCCAGGGCGAACTGGAGGAAGCCGAGCGCTGGTGGACCGAAGCGGTCCGGCGCGGCCTGCCGGGCGCAGAGGAGCGGTTGCTCGTGGTGCGGCGCCGCCGAGCCGCCGGGGATCCACTGTCCTCGTCCCCGCCGGCCTCCCGGAGCCGGCGTCGGTGGTGGCGTTCCTGGTCCAGGTGCTGACCGTGTGGCTCGCCCGCGGGAGGGGACGGTTTCGTCGATGCGTCAGAGCGCCTGTGGGGCGGTGGTGCTGGCGCTGCCTCACATGCGGGCTTTCAGCACGTCGACCTCGCAGCCGGGCGCGAACGGGTCGAAGCCGTGCTCGATCAGCCAGCGGACCGCGAGCAGGCTGCGCAAGGACCACCACGCGTGGATCAGGTCGAGGTTGATGTCGGTGCCGTAGCCGGCGAGGACGTCGTCGAGGTGCTCCTCATGTCCGAGTGTGAAGGTGGCGAGGTCGTACAGGGCGTCGCCCTGGCCCGCCTCGGACCAGTCGATGATGCCCGTGACCTGGTCGCCGTCGAGGAAGACGTGCGCGATCTGGAGGTCGCCGTGCGTGAAGGCCGGAGTCCATGGTCGGAGCGCGGCCTCGGCGACCCGGCGGTTGCGGGTGACCAGGTCGGCGGGCAGGAGGCCGTTCGCCACGAGCAGTTCGCACTCCTCGTCGAGTTCCGCCGCCAGCGCGACGACGTTCCGGCCGGCCCGGCCGGGCCGGGGCGGCAGTGGCGCCTCGTGCAGCTTCCGGATCGCGGCGCCAGCGGCGGCCCAGGCCGCCGACGAACCGTCCGACGGCCCACCAAGGCGTCCAAGCGGCGTTCCCGGGAGCGCGGCGAGCGCGAGCACGGGCGGCTTGCGCCACAACACCTCCGGGGTCGGGACCGGCGCGAGAGACATCGCCTCGACCTCGACATCGATACGCGCCTGATCGGCGTCCACCTTCAGGAACACGTCACCGACGCGCAGCGTCGCGCGCTCGGAATGGGCGACCACGACTTCGACTTCGTCCATGAGCGACCAGTATCCCGGAGGTGGTCGCCCGAGGGCGCCGGTTTCCGGGTTGGTCCGCTCCGGAGCCGCGCCTGAGTGGGAAGTCCTCTGGACCGCGGCGACCGGCCTCGGTCGCGGTGGCGCCCCGGCTCCCGGCGGCGGCTCGCTGCCAGCCCCGTCAAGCGACGTTCGACAACTCGGTGGCACGGGAGCGGGTTGCGGGATCAGGCGTCAGGCGTCGCTCCTGGGGGTTGTCGGTGAGGGGTGGTGCGGTTCGGACAGGTGGCGAGGGAGCCGGACGTGCCGGAACTGGTAGACGGCGCCGGTCTGGCGCAGTACGCCTCGACGGCAGGCGTCCGTCACGCCCCAGGCCAGCAGCTCGAGGGAGTCCTGGACCGACTCGCTTGCTTGACCGCCGCAGCGATGAGCCCAGTTAGTCCATCAGATTCGAGCTCCCACCTCGCGTGGAGTACGGCCGGCCAGCGCGTGGCGGGACGACCGGTCACGCATGGCCGGTCAACTGGCCTGTTCGCTGAGCTGCGTGAACGGCAGCGTGGGCTTCGCCGGCTCTCTCGCCGGTCGTGGCCGGGCGGCCACGCCACACGAAGGAGTGCCTTTCGGA
>NZ_WMLF01000038.1 GCF_014156695.1 Streptomyces durbertensis
GAACCGGCCCCTTGCGCGCGGGTGCCCGACTCAGCAGCCGATCAGGCGGCCTGCCAGGTAGGACTCGATCTGGTCGAGCGAGACCCGCTCCTGCTTCATGGTGTCGCGCTCACGCACGGTCACCGCGTTGTCGTCGAGGGTGTCGAAGTCGACGGTGACGCAGAACGGCGTGCCGATCTCGTCCTGGCGCCGGTAGCGGCGGCCGATCGCGCCGGCGTCGTCGAACTCGATGTTCCAGTGCTGGCGCAGCGCCTGGGCCAGGCCCCGGGCCTTCGGCGACAGCTTCTCGTTGCGGGACAGCGGCAGCACCGCGACCTTCACCGGCGACAGACGCGGGTCGAGCCGCATCACGGTGCGCTTCTCCATCTTGCCCTTGGCGTTGGGCGCCTCGTCCTCGACGTAGGCGTCCAGCAGGAAGGCGAGCATCGCGCGGCCGACACCCGCCGCCGGCTCGATGACGTACGGCGTCCAGCGCTCGCCGGCCTCCTGGTCGAAGTACGACAGGTCGTGGCCCGACGCCTTGGAGTGCGAGGAGAGGTCGTAGTCCGTCCGGTTCGCGACGCCCTCCAGCTCACCCCACTCGCTGCCGCCGAAGGAGAAGCGGTACTCGATGTCCGCCGTGCGCTTGGAGTAGTGGGACAGCTTCTCCTTGGGGTGCTCGTACCAGCGGATGTTCGACTCCTGGATGCCCAGGTCGCGGTACCAGTTCCAGCGCTGCTCCATCCAGTACTCGTGCCACTGCTCGTCCTCGCCCGGCTTGACGAAGAACTCCATCTCCATCTGCTCGAACTCGCGGGTGCGGAAGATGAAGTTGCCCGGAGTGATCTCGTTCCGGAAGGACTTGCCCATCTGCGCGATGCCGAACGGCGGCTTCTTGCGCGAGGTCTGCTGGACGGCGGCGAAGTTGGTGAAGATGCCCTGGGCCGTCTCGGGGCGCAGGTAGGCGACCGAACCGGAGTCCTGGGTGGGGCCGAGGTGCGTGGACAGCAGGCCGGAGAACTGCTTGGGCTCGGTGAAGCCGCCCTTGTTGCCGCAGTGCGGGCAGTTCACGTCGGCCAGACCGGCGGCCGGGAGGCGGCCGTGCTTGGCCTCGTACGCCTCTTCCAGGTGGTCCGCGCGGTAGCGCTTGTGGCAGGAGGTGCACTCGGTGAGCGGGTCGGTGAACGTGGCGACGTGGCCGGATGCCTGCCAGACCTCGGACGCCAGGATCACCGAGGAGTCGATACCGACCACGTCCTCACGCGAGGTGACCATCGAGCGCCACCACTGGCGCTTGATGTTCTCCTTCAGCTCCACGCCCAGCGGGCCGTAGTCCCAGGCGGCGCGCTGGCCGCCGTAGATCTCGCTGCACGGGTAGACGAAGCCACGGCGCTTGCTGAGGCTGACGATGGTGTCGATCTTGTCGGCGGCCACGGTGCTCTCTTCAGTACGACGACGGAATACCTCAGGTTAGCGGCGTCCGAGGGCCCTTGACCAAATCGGTGGGCCCCCTGATTCGGGCCGAACGGGAGCGTGACGGGGAAGACAGTCAGTAAAGTTGACAATCGTTTCCAACTACACCGAAAATGAGTGTCATGAACGCTCGACGCCGCCCTCTCATACCCGCAGCGGCCGCCGCCACCGCGGCCTGTGTCCTCTCCCTCTCCGCCTGCGGTGACAACGGCGCCGGTACCACCAGCGACGGCAAGCTCAACGTCGTCGCCTCCTTCTACCCCATGCAGTTCGTCGCCGAGCGCGTCGGCGGCGAGCACGTCGCCGTGGAGACGCTCACCGCCCCCGGCGCGGAGCCCCACGACCTGGAACTGGGCGCCAAGCAGACCGCCCGGCTCGGCGAGGCCGGTCTGGTCGTCTACCTGAAGGGCTTCCAGCCCGCCGTGGACGAGGCCGTCGAGCAGTCCGGCGTCGAGCACGTCGCCGACGCCGCCTCCTTCACCAAGCTGAGCGCCGTGAACAGCCACGGCAACCACGAGACCCACGACCACGGCGACGACGACCACGACGACGACCACGGTCACGACGACAAGCACGGCGACGACGACCACGGTCACGACGACGACCACGGCGACGACGGCCACGACGACAAGCACGGCGACGACGACAAGCACGACGACCACGGCCACGACCACGACGGGGAGGACCCGCACGTCTGGCTCGACCCGGTCAAGTACGCCGAGATCAGCGAGGGCGTCGCCGGCGCGATGGCCAAGGCCGACCCGGACAACGCCGCCGACTACCGCAAGAACGCCGCCGAACTCGTCAAGGAGCTCAAGCAGCTCGACGGCGAGTTCAAGGACGGCCTGAAGAACACCGAGACCCGCACCTTCATCACCACCCACGCCGCCTTCGGCTACCTCGCGGCCCGCTACGACCTGGACGAGGAGGCCATCGCGCTGGACCCCGAGTCCGAGCCGACCCCGGCCAGGATGCGCCAGCTCACCGCGGTGGTTAAGAAGGAGAAGGTGAACACGGTCTTCTTCGAGACCCTGGCCAGCGACCGCACCGCCAAGGCGCTCGCCGGCGACCTGAAGCTGCGGACGGACGTGCTCGACCCGGTCGAGGGCATCACGGACAGGACCAGGGGCGAGGACTACCTGGAGGTCATGCGCTCCAACCTCGAGGCACTGAAGAAGGCGCTCGGCGCGAAGTGAGTCGGCGCGGCAACGGGATCGCGGCACAGCGGTCCGGTCAGGAGGCAGGCGTGAAGGTCGAGGACCCCGTCATAGCCCTGCGCGGGGCGACCGCCTCGCTCGGTGCCCGGCCCGTGCTGCGCGGCGTCGACCTCACGGTCGAGGCCGGTGAGACGGTGGCGCTGCTCGGCGAGAACGGCTCCGGCAAGTCGACCGCGGTACGGGCGGTGATCGGCCAGGTGGCGTTGACCGGCGGCTCTCTGGAGCTGTTCGGCAGCCCGCTGCGCCGGTTCCGCCACTGGCGGCGCGTCGGGTACGTGCCGCAGCGCTCCACCGCCACCGGCGGCGTGCCGGCCACCGTCGGCGAGGTCGTCTCCTCCGGCCGGCTGGCCCGCCGCGGGCTGCGCCCGCTCGGACGCGCGGACCGCGCCGCCGTGGCGCACGCCCTGGAGCAGGTCGGTCTCGCCGACCGGGCCGGGGACTCCGTCGAGGAACTCTCCGGCGGCCAGCACCAGCGGGTGCTGATCGCCCGCGCGCTCGCCGGCGAACCGGACCTGCTGATCATGGACGAGCCGCTGGCGGGTGTGGACGTCGGCAGCCAGCGCGTCCTCGCCGACGTGCTGCGCGCGCACACCGCCGCCGGCGGCGCCGCACTGCTCGTCCTGCACGAACTCGGCCCGCTCGCCCCCGTGATCAGTCGCACGGTTGTCCTGCGCGGCGGCCGGGTGGAGACCGTGGACGACCCCGAGCGGCTGCACGACCTGGCCTGCCACCCGCCGGACGCCGCCGAGCAGGAGCCCGCCGCTCCGCACGCCCCCAAGATCGAGACAGGGCTGCTGACATGATCGAGATGCTGGACTACGCGTTCATGCAGCGCGCGCTGCTGGCCGCGCTGCTGGTCGGGATCGCGGCACCGGCCGTGGGCATCTACCTGGTGCAGCGCCGGCAGGCGATCATGGGCGACGGCATCGGCC
Source organism: Streptomyces durbertensis (assembly GCF_014156695.1). Taxonomy (GTDB): domain Bacteria; phylum Actinomycetota; class Actinomycetes; order Streptomycetales; family Streptomycetaceae; genus Streptomyces; species Streptomyces durbertensis. Next base: position 3,602 of record NZ_WMLF01000038.1, read on the forward strand.
ATGTCGCCATGACGGGTGTCGCCGTCGGCTTCCTGATGAACGGCAACCCGGTGTGGTCCGCCGTGCTGGTCGCCGCCGCCGGCGCCGTCGCGATGGAACTCGTCCGCTGGTACGGCAAGACCAGGGGCGACATCGCGCTCGCCCTGCTGTTCTACGGCGGCATGGCCGGCGGCGTCATGCTGATCAACCTCGCGCCCGGCGGGTCCACGGCCAAGCTGCTGCCCTTCCTGTTCGGCTCGCTGACCACCGTCAGCCCCTCCGACATCACCGCGATCGTGCTGCTCTCGGCCTTTGTGCTCGCGGTCTGCCTCGGCCTGCGCCGGCAGCTGTTCGCCGTCTGCCAGGACGAGGAGTTCGCCCGCGTCACCGGGCTGCCGGTGCGGCTGCTGAACCTGCTGCTCGCGATCACCGCGGCGGTCACCGTCACCGTCGCCATGCGTGTGGTGGGACTGCTGCTGATCAGCGCCCTGATGGTGATCCCCGTCGCGGCGGCGCAGCAGGTCGCCAAGGGCTTCGCGACGACACTCGCGCTGGCCGTCGGCATCGGCGTCGCGGTGGGGCTGGCCGGTACGACCGTCTCCTACCACGCCGACGTGCCGCCCGGCGCGACCATCGTGCTGCTGGCCATCGGCGTCTTCGCGGTGGTGACCGCGCTCTCGCTTCCGCTTGCCAGACGCCGCGCGGCGCTCGCCGAACGGCGTACCGGCGGCGATCCGGACGCGCGGGCGCGTCGCGAGGACGCCTCGGTCCCGTCCTGACCGCTGCTCGTCGTCCGGCGGTCCATACCTGGCACAATGGCCGCCCAGGGTGAGCAGCGCACAGGACACGTGTCCGAAGGAGGCAATGGTGGCGACCGCAGGTCCCCCCGTCCGAGGACGGGCGACCAAGCAGCGGGCCGCGGTGGCGGCGGCGCTCAGCGAGGTGGACGAGTTCCGCAGCGCGCAGGAGCTGCACGACATGCTCAAGCACCGGGGTGACTCGGTCGGGCTGACGACCGTCTACCGCACGCTCCAGTCGCTGGCCGACGCCGGCGAGGTGGACGTGCTGCGCACCGACGAGGGCGAGGCGGTCTACCGCCGCTGCAGCACCGACGACCATCACCACCACCTGGTCTGCCGGCACTGCGGCCGGGCCGTGGAGGTGGAGGGTCCCGCGGTGGAGAAGTGGGCCGACCAGATCGCCAGTGAGCACGGCTTCGTGGACGTCGCGCACACCGTCGAGATCTTCGGCACCTGCGGCGACTGCGCGGCCAAGCGAGCCTGAGCGCGCACGCGCGCGAGCGAGACGCCCGGGTGGCTGGTCCCTCGTCGGGGCCCGCCACCCGGGCGTTCGTGATGAGGGACAATGGACGGTCGTAGCCCCCGAGGACGCAGGTACCCATGTCGCAGCTCGCTGTCGGACCGCACACCGTCCAGCCGCCCGTCGTGCTGGCCCCCATGGCGGGGATCACCAACGCCCCCTTCCGGACCCTGTGCCGGGAGTTCAGCGGCGGCCGCGGCCTGTTCGTCAGCGAGATGATCACCACCAGGGCGCTGGTCGAGCGCAACGAGAAGACCATGCAGCTCGTGCACTTCGACGCCAGTGAGAAGCCGCGCTCGATCCAGCTCTACGGCGTCGACCCGGTGACCGTCGGCAAGGCGGTGCGGATGATCGCCGAGGAGGACCTGGCCGATCACATCGACCTGAACTTCGGCTGCCCCGTGCCGAAGGTGACCCGCAAGGGCGGCGGCTCCGCGCTGCCCTACAAGCGCAACCTGCTGCGGTCGATCCTGCGGGAGGCGGTGGCCGGCGCCGGCGACCTGCCGGTGACGATGAAGATGCGCAAGGGCATCGACGACGACCACCTGACCTATCTGGACGCCGGCCGGATCGCCGTGGAGGAGGGCGTGACCGCCATCGCGCTGCACGGCCGGACCGCCGCCCAGCACTACTCGGGAACGGCCGACTGGGACGCGATCGCCCGGCTGAAGGACGCGGTGCCGGAGATCCCGGTGCTCGGCAACGGCGACATCTGGTCGGCGGAGGACGCCGTGCGGATGATGCGGCGGACGGGCTGCGACGGCGTGGTCGTCGGACGCGGCTGCCTGGGCCGGCCGTGGCTGTTCGGGGACCTGGTGGCGGCCTTCGACGGCCGAGGGGAGAGCGGCTACGCCCGGCCGACGCTGCGCGAGGTCGCCGACGTCATGGTGCGGCACGCGCGCCTGCTCGGCGAGTGGCTGGGCGACGAGGCGCGCGGCGTGATCGACTTCCGCAAGCACGTGGCCTGGTACACCAAGGGCTTCTCGGTCGGTTCGCAGCTGCGGCAGCGACTGTCCGTGGCCGCCTCGCTCGCCGAACTGCGCGAGCTGCTGGACCAGCTGGACCTCGACCAGCCGTGGCCGCCGGGCGCGGACGGGCCGCGCGGGCGCACCCACGGGCGCAACCGGGTCGTGCTTCCCGATGGTTGGCTGAAAGACCCCTACGACTGCGCCGCGGTGACCGCCGACGCGGAGCTGGAGACCTCCGGCGGCTGAGGCCGCCGGGCTCAGCGGCGCCCCGATCCCCCGTCCGGCGGGACGTGACATCACCCGTGAAGGTGACGTCACGTCCCGCCGTCGACGTTTCTGGTGACTCCGTGTAGCGATAACCGGGTTGCCTACCTGCACTCAGTGCCAGCACCGGAGGATGTCGTTCCGGTGAACCGTACGGGAAGGCGGTCCGGATCGTGGGATTCGAGCCGGGCAAGCGCGTGATTCTCGCCACGGGTGATAGGGGTTGCGCTCATATGAGCGCTCACCTGTGAATTGCAGTTCTCCAACGAGCGGCACTGAGTGCCAGTCGGTTTGTGTTCAGAAGTGGAAGGCAGGCGCCCTGTCTCGTAATCGGAAAGCAACTGTCCGTGCGCACACTGTTAAGATGGCTACATTTGTTCAACCTATTCCGCTCGGGCACTTGGGCGGCGCTTTACTTTCGATGTGCTGGCGGATGGGTGGTTACAGCCGTGTGACGTGCTGCTACCCGTGCTGATCGGCCTTCGATCTGGGTACGCTCCCCGCCGTCAGGGCAGCCGTCCACGAGGAGTCGAGTCCCGTGTCGGAAAACAAAGATCCACACGTATCAGCGAACTCTCCCAAGTTCGTGTACGCCTTCACGGAGGGCAACAAGGAGCTCAAGGATCTTCTCGGTGGCAAGGGAGCCAACCTCGCCGAGATGACCAACCTTGGTCTCCCCGTGCCCCCCGGGTTCACCATCACCACCGAGGCCTGCAAGGTCTACCTGGACTCCGGCACCGAGCCGCCCGCGCTGCGCGAGGAGGTCAGTGCCCACCTGGACGCCCTGGAGCGCCAGATGGGCAAGAAGCTCGGCCAGGCCGACGACCCGCTGCTGGTGTCCGTCCGCTCCGGCGCCAAGTTCTCCATGCCCGGCATGATGGACACGGTGCTGAACATCGGCCTCTCCGACGAGTCCGTGGACGGGCTCGCCGCGCAGGCCGGTGACGAGCGGTTCGCCTGGGACTCCTACCGCCGCCTGATCCAGATGTTCGGCAAGACCGTTCTCGGCGTGGACGGCGAGCTGTTCGAGGAGGCGCTGGAGGAGGCCAAGAAGGCCAAGGGCGTCTCCACCGACGTCGAGCTGGACGCCGCCGACCTGCGGACGCTGGTCGAGCAGTTCAAGGACATCGTCGGCAAGGAGACCGGGCGGGACTTCCCGCAGGACCCGCGCGAGCAGATGGACCTGGCGATCCGCGCGGTCTTCGACTCGTGGAACGGCGACCGGGCCAAGCTGTACCGGCGCCAGGAGCGCATCCCGCACGACCTGGGCACGGCGGTCAACGTCTGCTCGATGGTGTTCGGCAACCTCGGTCCGGACTCCGGCACCGGCGTCGCCTTCACCCGCGACCCGGCCAGCGGCCAGCAGGGCGTGTACGGCGACTACCTGCAGAACGCCCAGGGCGAGGACGTCGTCGCCGGCATCCGCAACACGGTGCCGCTGGCGGACCTCGAGCAGCTGGACAAGGCGTCCTACGACCAGCTCATGCAGATCATGGAGACGCTCGAGACGCACTACAAGGACCTGTGCGACATCGAGTTCACCATCGAGCGCGGCAAGCTGTGGATGCTGCAGACCCGGGTCGGCAAGCGCACCGCCGCCGCCGCGTTCCGCATCGCCACCCAGCTTGTCGACCAGGGCCTGATCGACGAGGCCGAGGCCCTGCAGCGGGTCAACGGCGCGCAGCTCGCGCAGCTGATGTTCCCGCGCTTCGACTCCGACGCGGCCACCGAGCAGCTGGGCCGGGGCATCGCGGCCTCGCCGGGCGCGGCGGTCGGCAAGGCGGTCTTCGACTCGTACACGGCCATCAAGTGGTCGCGTTCCGGTGAGAAGGTCATCCTGATCCGCCGGGAGACCAACCCCGACGACCTGGACGGCATGATCGCCGCCGAGGGCATCCTCACCTCGCGCGGCGGCAAGACCTCGCACGCGGCCGTGGTCGCCCGCGGCATGGGCAAGACCTGCGTCTGCGGCGCCGAGGAGCTGGAGGTCGACACCAAGCGGCGTCAGCTGACCGCGCCCAGCCCGGACGGCAAGGGCACGATCGTCATCGACGAGGGCGACGTCATCTCCATCGACGGCTCGACCGGCAAGGTCTACCGGGGCGAGGTGCCCGTGGTGCCGTCCCCGGTCGTGGAGTACTTCGAGGGCCGGATGCACGCCGGCGCCGAGGACGCCGACGAGCTGGTCAAGGCCGTGCACCGGGTGATGGCGTACGCGGACCGGGTGCGCCGGCTGCGGGTGCGGGCCAACGCGGACAACGCGGAGGACGCGGCGCGGGCCCGCCGGTTCGGCGCCCAGGGCATCGGACTGTGCCGTACCGAGCACATGTTCCTCGGTGAGCGGCGGGAACTCGTCGAGCGGCTGATCCTGGCGGACGCGGACGAGGAGCGCGAGCAGTCGCTGACGGCTCTGCTGCCGCTCCAGAAGGGCGACTTCAAGGAGCTCTTCGAGGCGATGGACGGGCTGCCGGTCACCGTGCGGCTGCTGGACCCGCCGCTGCACGAGTTCCTTCCCGACATCACCGAGCTGTCGGTGCGGGTCGCGCTCGCCGAGGCCCGCAAGGACCACAACGAGAACGACCTGCGGCTTCTCCAGGCCGTCCACCGGCTGCACGAGCAGAACCCGATGCTGGGTCTGCGCGGCGTCCGGCTCGGCCTGGTGATCCCCGGCCTGTTCACCATGCAGGTGCGGGCCATCGCCGAGGCGGCGGCCGAGCGGCTGGCCGCCAACGGCGACCCGCGCGCGGAGATCATGATCCCGCTGGTGGGCACGGTCCAGGAGTTGGAGATCGTCCGAGAGGAGGCGGAGAACGTCATCCGGGAGGTCGAGGAGACCTACGGTGTCGACCTCGGGCTGACCCTCGGCACGATGATCGAGCTGCCGCGGGCCGCCCTGACGGCCGGCCAGATCGCCGAGTGCGCCGACTTCTTCTCCTTCGGCACCAACGACCTGACCCAGACCGTGTGGGGCTTCAGCCGCGACGACGTCGAGGCGAGCTTCTTCACCGCGTACCTGGAGAAGGGCATCTTCGGGGTGTCGCCGTTCGAGACGATCGACAAGGACGGTGTCGGCAAGCTGGTGAAGGACGCCGTGCGCGACGGCCGGGCCACCCGCCCGGACCTCAAGCTCGGCGTCTGCGGCGAGCACGGCGGCGACCCCGAGTCGGTGCACTTCTTCCACGAGGTGGGACTGGACTACGTGTCCTGCTCGCCGTTCCGCATCCCGGTCGCCCGGCTCGAGGCCGGCCGGGCCGCCGCGGAGAGCTCCGGCAGCGACAGCCGCTGACCCGGGTCTCCCGAGCCGCCGCGACAACAACCCTCACCGTCGGCGGCGGCCCGGGATCGGGAAGGGGGCGGTGGGTCCTGTGCGGAGTGACCCACCGTCCCCTTCTTCCTTCCCGCTGACGGCGGGCAGCCTGTCAGGGTGATGTCAGGCGGCCCGCCGGGGACAGCCCGTCAGGAGCGGAAGGGGCCCGTCACCTCGTAGGTGATGCCGCCGCTGGAACTGCCGCTGGTGCCGCGCTGGCTGGAGAAGTACAGCCGGCTGCCGTCCGGGGAGAACGCCGGACCGCAGATCTCCGAGGACGACTGGCCGTCGACGCGCAGGAACGGCGCGACGATCTCGTCCGGGGTGATGACGCAGATCTCCATGTTGCCGCCGTCCTCCGCCACGTACAGGTCGCCGGAGGAGCTGCCGGTGATGTTGTCGACGCCGGTCAGCGGAGCGTTGCCACCCACGACGAGGTTGTCGTCGTAGGTCAGCTCGTAGGTGTTGCTCGTCAGGTTGAGCCGCCAGACGCGGTTGTCGCCCTTGGTGGTGAACCAGACGTGGTCGCCGGACCAGTGGCAGCCCTCGCCGCCGTTGAAGCGCTTGGCGCCGGAGACCTGGTCGCGGGTGGCCGTGCCGGAGCCGGACGGGTTGGGCACGTCGGCCCAGCTGTAGGACCCGGAGGTGCCGGAGCCGGCGACCAGGACCTGCAGGGTGCCGGAAGAGAGGTTGCCCCAGGTGTGGGGGACGAACCGGTAGAAGCAGCCGTTGCTGACGTCCTCGGTCATGTAGACGACCTTGCGCTGCGGGTCGGCCGCCGCGGCCTCGTGCTTGAAGCGGCCCATCGCGTCGCGTCGCACGGCGGCGTTGACCCCGAACGGGTCGGTCTCGTACACGTACCCCCGGTCGACCTCCTCGCAGGAGAGCCAGGTGTTCCACGGGGTGGCGCCGCCGGCGCAGTTCTGCCGGGTGCCGCTGAGGATGTTGTAGGCGCCGGTGACGTTGCCCGAGGAGTTGAAGCGCAGGGCGCTCGCGCCGCCGCCGGGGTTGATCTCGGAGTTGGAGACGTAGATCCAGCCGGAGCCGTTGGCGAAGCAGGCGCCGCCGTCGGGCGCGCGGTGCCAGGTGTAGGACGTTCCCGGCACCTGCTGGTTGGACCGGGCGACGACGCGGCTGGTGAAGCCGCTGGGGAGCCGGATGCCGTTGCTGTCGGGGGAGCCGAGCGGGCCGTAGGGGCTGGGGCCGTTCTGAGCGGGGGCGGCGTAGGCCGCGCCGCGCATCAGGGTGCCGCCGAAGGCGATCGCCGAGCCGCCGATCGCGGCGCCACGCAGGAAGGAGCGACGTTCCACGGTTACCTCACCGGATGTCGTCGTGGACGCTCCACGGCCCGGCGGGCCGTGGAGCCAAACGCTCGGAGGATAGGTGCCCGTGGTGGCCCCGCCGGCAACGACACATGAACCGGCCGTGCCCCGTACGGGGACGGCCGGTTCACGGCACCGGGCCGTCCGCGCCCATCGGGGGAGTGGGGCGGACGGCCCGGGTCGGTCGTCGGACGGGGTCCGACGGATCGGTCGGCGGAGGGGCCGGCCGATCAGATGGAGACGCCGTTGGCCCGGAGGTAGGCCAGCGGGTCGATGTCGGTGCCGTAGCCGGCGCCGGTGCGGACCTCGAAGTGGAGGTGCGGGCCGGTGCTGTTGCCGGTGGAGCCGGCCAGGCCGATCTGCTGCCCGGCGGCCACCGACTGGCCGGCGCTCACCGAGAGGGAGGACAGGTGGGCGTACTGGCTGTACCGGCCGTCGTTGTGCCGGATGACAACCTGGTTGCCGTACGCGCCGGCCCAACCCGCGGAGACGATGGTGCCGTTGGAGACGCTCTTGATCGGCGTACCGGTCGGCACGGAGAAGTCCACGCCGGTGTGGTAGCCGCTGGACCACATGGCGCCGGAGGCGCGGTACGGGGTCGACGGCGCGGCGGCGACCGGCGAGGCGAAGCCCGTGGTCGGCGCGCTGACCTGCTGCGGGGCCTTGGCGGCAGGCTTCGGCTGCTCGGCCTTCGGGGCCTGCGCCTTCGGAGCGGGCTTGCTCTCCTGCTTGGGCGCCTCGGCCTTGGGGGCCTCCTGCTTGGGGGCCGGCTTCGGGGCCTGCTGCTTGGGGGCCGGCTTCGGCGCCTGCTGCTTCGGCGCCTGCTTCGGGGCGGCCTGCGCGGCGGCGGCGCCCTCCAGCGTGATCCGCTGGCCCGGGAAGATCAGGTCGGGGTTGTCGCCGACCGTGCTCTTGTTCTTGGCGTACAGCGCCTGCCAGCCGCCCTCGACGTCCTTGGCGACGGCGATGCCGTGCAGGGTGTCACCGGAGACGACGGTGTGCGAGGCGGCACCGGCCTTCGGGGCCTGCTGCTTCGGCGCGGGCTTCGGCGCGGCGGCCTTGGGGGCCTCGGCCTTGGGGGCCTCGGTCTTCGGAGCCTCGGCCTTGGGAGCGGGCGCCTTCTCCTGCTTCGGGGCCTGCTGCGGGGCCTGCTGGGTGGCGGGCTTCGGCGCGGCGGTGGTGCCGGCCGGGTTGATGTCGGGCGAGCCGCTGTTCTGGCTCAGTCCGGCGCGGGCACCGCAGACCGGCCAGGCGCCGGGGCCCTGCATGGCGAGCAGCTTCTCGGCGGCGGCGATCTGCTGGTCCTTGGTGGCCAGGTCGGCACGCGGGGCGTACTGCGTGCCGCCGGCGGCGGCCCAGCTGGACTGCTGGAACTGGAGCCCGCCGTAGAAGCCGTTGCCGGTGTTGATGGACCAGTTGCCGTTGCTCTCGCACTGGGCGACCTTGTCCCAGACGGAGACCGGGGCGGCGCTGGCGGTGCCGGCGCCGACGAGCGGAAGGGCTATGCCGGCGCCGCCGGCGGTGAGGGCGAGGGAGACACGGGAGACGCTACGGGCGATCTGGGTGTATTTCGAGCGGCGGTGACGGCCACGAGACATAGGGGTGTCCTCTCCTACGCCTACGAGGTGAGCTGTCGGATTCGGGCTGGAGATGCCCGGCCACCGTTCCGGCGCGCGCAGTGCGTCCCGGGTGGTGGCTTCACCCCAAGCCGGTCGTGTTCGCCACGACTCGGCACTTACCTGGTTCCCCCGCTCCTGCCGTGCGGTGATCTGTTTCCCGTCGTCGGGCGGCAGGACTCGGCGTCCCGACTCTGGGGCCGGCGCACGTGATGCGACAGCGGAGGAACGGTAGACACAACGATTTCGCGCGGACAAGCGGCGGGTCGCCCGTGAGGAGACAAATCGGGCGCGACCGGAGTGATGTGGCGACTGTGTGCGTCGGCTTCCTCTCCGAGCGTGAGGTAGGCGACCGTGTTCGCCCCGTGAAGAAAAGCGCTGAGCAGCCGAATTGACGCAATGTGGGGAATCCCGGTCGGGGGTGCAATTGCACCCGCCCGGAACTTCTGTGACTCCGGTCACCGAAGGGTGTTCGCGGGTCTTTACATCACCCGATTCCCGTCACGTGCGCACTGACGGGGTGTCAGTGGGTTGCCCGGTTTCCGCGTTGAGTTTGGTGTGCTTATGCACCTTTTGTCCGACGCGGTTCGGTGTCGGTCGCTAGGTCGTGTCTTCAATGTCCCGTCTGTCTGGCGGCGCCTGGCACGCACGCTCGCCGCGTTGTCGGTCGTCAGCGCAGCCCTCCCCCAGCCTCCGGCCGGGAGGTGCCCTCAGCGCTTTCCTCCCTCCGCCTTGCGATCGCACGCACCAGACGCCGCCAGACCCGCCCTACGGGCGGACGACGCTACTTTGAAGACACGACCCAGTCCGAGGGCGGCGTTCCGCTTGTGTCGGTTTGCCTCGGCTCGCCCGTTCGCCGGACGGGGCGCCCGCGGTGTCGCTAACCTCCGTACCGGACCCGTTCGGGCCGGACCAGCCCGAACCGTGCGGAACGACCTTTGGGGGACGGATGAGGAGGTTTGTGGCCGGTGTGATCGCCGCCGCGACGGCGATTACCGGACTGGTACTGGTGGGCCCCGCGCGGGCCGCCGAGAGCGACCCACCGGCAAGCCGGGAGGCGGCGGACAGCCGGGTGACTGCGCCGGCCGACCACGACGGGCGCCCCGCCGGCTGACCGCTCCGGCGGGGCGAGACGGGACACACCCGGCAGGCCGCGCCGGACAGGGCAATGGGACGCGGCGTGCCGGGTGTGAGTCGTGGGTGTGCGCTCCCGGGGAGTGGGCCGGGGCGGCGCCGGCCTCAGCCGGCGACCGGGCCGATCCGGGCCGGGAAGACCGGCACCCGGGTCTCCTCGCCGTCGCCGTCGTCGAGACAGCGGCCGGTGGTCAGCTCGAACCGCTGCTTGAGCAGCGGCGACGCCACGAACGGCACCCCGCCCGTCGAGCCGAGGAGCCCCCGGGAGAGCACGTAGGCACCGGTGAACGGGTCCCGGTTGCCGATCGCGTACGGCCGGCCCTCGCGGTCGAGGAAGACCGCGATCTGGGTGCCGTCCGGCAGCAGCGCCGCCACGCCGCGGCCCGGCAGCAGCGCGGCCGGCTCGCAGACGGGCGCCCAGCCCCCCTCGAAGCGGACCTCGATCACGGTGTTCGTCGCCTCGGACGGCTTCGGCAGGGTTGCGGTGGGAGCGGTCATCGCGCGGTGGTCCCTTCAAGCGTGCGGACGGGGATGTCGGGGCCGGAGAGCAGCGTGAGGTCGGGCTTGATCTGCTCGCGCTCCGGGACAAAGGCGACGGTCGGGTCGGGCACCCCGGGGGCGTTCACGAAGGACACGAAGCGACCCAGCTTCTCCGGGTCCTCCAGCGTCGCGGCCCACTCGTCGCGGTAGTTCGCCACGTGCTCGGCCATCAGCGACTCCAGTTCCGCGCACAGGCCGAGCGAGTCGTGCACCACCACGTCCCGCACATGGTCCAGGCCGCCCTCGATGCGGTCCAGCCAGGCCGCCGTGCGCTCCAGCCGGTCGGCGGTGCGGATGTAGAACATCAGGAAGCGGTCGATGAGCCGGACGAGTTCGGCGTCGCTGAGGTCCTGCGCCAGCAGGTCCGCGTGCCGGGGCGTGGCGCCGCCGTTGCCGCCGACGTAGAGGTTCCAGCCGCCGGCCGTGGCGATCACGCCGAAGTCCTTGCTCTGCGCCTCCGCGCACTCCCGCTGGCAGCCGGACACCGCCGACTTCAGCTTGTGCGGCGCCCGCAGGCCGCGGTAGCGCAGCTCCAGGTCGATCGCCATCCGCACCGAGTCCTGCACTCCGTAGCGGCACCAGGTCTGGCCGACGCAGGACTTCACCGTCCGCAGCGACTTGCCGTAGGCGTGGCCCGACTCGAAGCCGGCCTCCACCAGCCGGGCCCAGATCATCGGCAGCTGGTCCACCCGGGCCCCGAACAGGTCGATCCGCTGCCCGCCGGTGATCTTCGTGTAGAGGCCGAAGTCCCTGGCCACCTCGCCGATCACGATCAGCTTCTCCGGGGTGATCTCGCCGCCGGGGATGCGCGGCACCACCGAGTACGAGCCGTTGCGCTGGAGGTTGGCCAGGAAGTGGTCGTTGGTGTCCTGGAGCGCCGCCTGCCCGTCCGCGAGCACGTATCCGTCGGCGCCGATCGCGGGCGCCAGCGAGGCGATCACCGAGGCCACGGTCGGCTTGCAGACCTCGCAGCCCTCCCCGCCCCTCGCCTCGGGACGGCCGTACTCGTCCAGCAGCCGCTGGTAGGAGGTGATGCGCAGGGTGTGCACGATCTCGTACAGCTCCTGCCGGGTCTGGCCGAAGCAGCCGCACAGCCCCTTGTCGACCGTGACGCCCTGCGCCTCCAGCTCGTCCTCGACCAGCCGGCCGAGCACCTTCACACAACTACCGCAGCCCGTACCGGCCTTGGTGCACTTCTTGACCTCGGGCACGGTGGTGCAGCTGTGCTCGGTGACCGCCGCGCGGATCGTGCCCTTGGTGACGTTGTGGCAGCTGCACACCACCGCCTCGTCCGGCAGCGCCGAGGGGCCGAGCGCCGGGGCGCCGCCGCTGCCGGCGGGCAGCACCAGCGACTCCGGCGCGACCGGCGGCACCGTGCCCACCAGCGGGCGCAGCGTGCCGTACGCCTCCGCGTCGCCCACCAGGACGCCGCCCAGCAGGGTGCCGTCCGCGCCGACGACCAGCTTCTTGTAGACGCCGGCCCGGGAGTCGGAGTACACCACGTCCAGGCAGTCCTCGGCGCGGCCGTGCGCGTCGCCGAAGGACGCCACGTCCACGCCGAGCAGCTTCAGCTTCGTCGAGGTGTCCGCGCCGGTGAAGGAGAGCGCACCGCCGCCCGCGAGGGCGTCGGCGGCGACCTCGGCCATCTCGTAGCCCGGCGCGACCAGTCCGTACACCATGCCGTCGACGGCCTTCGCGCACTCGCCGATCGCGTACACCGCCGGGTCCGCCGTACGGCACCGCTCGTCCACGACCACGCCGCCGCGCTCGCCGACCTCGAGACCGCAGTCCCGGGCGAGCTGGTCGCGCGGCCGGACACCGGCGGAGAACACCACCATGTCGGTGTCCAGCCGGCCGCCGTCCGACAGCACCATGCCGTCGACCGCGCCCGCCGGGCCGGTGGTGATCTCCTGGCCGGCGACCCCGGTGTGCACCAGCAGGCCCATCCGCTCGATCGTGCGGCGCAGCGCCGCGCCGCCGCCGGAGTCGACCTGGATCGCCATCAGCCGGTCGTTGAACTCCACGACGTGCGTTTGCACCCCCAGGCCGTTCAGCGCGCCCGCCGCTTCCAGACCGAGCAGCCCGCCGCCGACCACCACACCGCTTGTGGCGCCCTTCGCGTACTCCTCGATGGCCAGCAGGTCCTCGATGGTGCGGTAGACGAAGCAGCCCGTGCTGTCGCTGCCGGGCACCGGCGGCACGAACGGGTAGGAGCCCGTCGCCAGCACCAGCGTGTCGTAGCGGACGACCAGGCCCGACCGGGCGGTGACCGTACGGGCCTCCCGGTCGATTGCCTCCGCCGGATCACCCAGGTGCAGCTCGATGCCGTGCTTCTCCAGGAAGCCGTCCTCGACCATCGACAGCTCCTCCGGCGTCGTGCCGGAGAAGTAGGAGGTCAGCTGCACACGGTCGTAGGCCGGCCGCGGCTCCTCGCAGAGCACGACGATCCGCGTCCGGTCGGTCAGCCCGCGGTCGGCCAGCGCCTGGAGGAAGCGGTGGCCCACCATGCCGTGCCCGACCAGCACGATCGTCGGCACGTCCGCGGACGGTTCGGTGGACGGGTGGGGTGCCGTGGTGGACATCAGGAGCCTCCATCGTGGGTGAGCAGGTGGAGCAGCGGGGCGCCGGCCGCCGCCTCGGGAACGGGCAGCGACTCGTCGTCCGCCCAGCTGCGGGCGACCGCGCCGACGGCACTGAGATCGCCCACCAGGATTCCGCCGACAAGCCGGTCGCCCCGGACGACGACCTTCCGGTAGGCGCCCACGGTGTGGTCCGCGAGCTGCACCACCTCGTCCGTGGGGCCGGGCTCGGTCTCGCCGAACGCGGCGAGGTCGAAGGGGCCCGGGCCGGCGAGGGTCAGCCGCGTCAACGCCCTCGTGCCGGTGTAGCGCGGCGCGCCCGCCGCATCCTCGGGCCGTTCGGCCCGCTCGGGCCCTTCGGCCGCGAGCAGGCCGGCCAGAACGTCCGCCTGGTCCTGCGCGGGACCGGCCAGCCCGTAGAGCACGCCGGCGTGCTCGGCGCAGTCGCCGACGGCGTGGACGTCCGGGTCGCTGGTGCGCAGCTGATCGTCGACGACCACGCCGCCCGCGACCACCAGCCCGGCCGCGCGCGCCAGCCCCACCCGGGGCCGCACCCCGCAGGCCAGTACGACCAGGTCGCAGTCGAGGCGGTAGCCGTCGGCCATCGTCACGGCCCGCACCGCGCGCCGCCCGTCGTCACCGGTCTCGGTGGTCAGACCCCGCACCCGGCACTTGGTGTGCACCTCGACGCCGAGGCCGGTGAGATGCCGGCGCAGCAGCTTCCCGGCGGCCTGGTCGAGCTGGCGTTCCATGAGGTGCTCGCCCTGGTGGGCCAGCACCGTGCGCACACCGCGCGCCGCCAGCGCCCGCGCCGCCGAGACGCCCAGCAGCCCGCCGCCGATCACCACCGCGCGCGGGGTCGCCAGCCCTTCGGCGGCGTCGGCCAGCGCGAGGCAGTCGTCCATCGTGCGGAACGCGTACACACCCTCGGGAAGCTCCCGCCCCTCCGAGCGCCGCTCCTCGAACAGCCCGCGCACCGGCGGCAGCACCGGATTGGAACCGGTCGCCAGCACCAGCGTGTCGTACGGCACCTCGGAACCGTCGTCGCACACCACACGCCCGCCGTGCTCGGCGCGGTCGATCCGCACCGCGCGCACGCCGCGGCGCACCTCGACGCCGTCGGCCGGGCCGGGCAGCTCGACCACCTCCGGCCGGTACCGCCCGGCCAGCACCTCGGCGAGCAGCACCCGGTTGTACGCCGGACGCGGTTCCTCACCGAGCAACGTGACGGACAGGTGGGGCACCGCGCCCAGGCGTCGGACCAGCCGGGCACCGGCCATCCCGCCGCCGATCACCACCACACGTCGCTTGAAGGTCATGCCGCTCAGCGTGCGGGCCGGCTGTTACCCGGCGGCATCACCGTTGTTTCCCGGGAGCAACGGTGATCTCAGCACCGGCCGCACCCGACTGTGAGCCCCCGGGGCGCCCCATGGCGCCTCAGGACGCCGCCGTACGCCGCGCCGCGCGGGCGCGACACGCCGGGCCGGCGCGCCGCCACCCGTACGGCCGCACCCCGGCGAACACCGTGGCCAGCGCCACCGCGCCCCGCCCGGCGCCTCCGAGCGCCCGGCGTACGCGTTCCCCCGGCCGCCGGGCGGCGTCTAGGCTCCCGCCCATGAACCGGCAGGCGGCAATCGCATTCAACAGCCAGGTGGTCGAGCGCTTCCGCGCCCAGCGCGGCAGCGGCCCGCTCGGTGACGACCTGCCCTTCAACGCGGACGGCCTGCTGCTGCTCACCCACACCGGCGCGCGCAGCGGCACCCGCCGCACCAACCCGCTGGGCTACCTGGAACTGGACGGCGGCCGGCTGTTTGTCGTCGCCTCGTTCATGGGCGCCCCACGGCACCCGGACTGGTACCACAACGTCGTCGCCCGCCCCGAGGTGGAGGTGGAGCTGGGCGGCGAGAGCTTCCCGGCGCTGGCGTCGGAGGCCGCGGCAGGGGAACACGCGCGGCTGTTCGCCGAGGCGGTGTCCTGGTGGCCGTTCCTCGAGGACCACCAGCGGCGCGCCGGCCGGCGGATCCCGCTGATCGAACTCCTCCGCCGGTAGGGACGCCGGCCCGCCGGCGGGTCGGGACTCAGCGGTCGGCCTTCGCCCAGTCGCCGCCCGCTATCAGCACGCCCTCCGCCCGCAGCCGCGCGGCGAGCGGCGCCGCCGCGAGATACACCCAGGCCCGCTCCACACCGCCGACCAGGGGGCGCGCCTCCGCCGCGACCCGCTCGTAGACGTTGGCCGGGTCGCCGGGCCGGTACTCCTCCAACTCGTCCAGCACCCGCAGGACTTCCTCGTACTCGCCCGGCCGCGGCACGACCAGTTCGCCGCGCACCTCACCCTCGCCGGCGACCGCGTACGGGTAGCCGGGGCCCTGGTAGAGCACCAGGCCGGCCATCCGGGCCGGTTCCTCCCGGACCGTCCGGCCGCGCAGCGCCCAGGCGTGGTGCCGGCCTCCCGGGCGCAGCGTCCCGTAGACGAAGAACGGCAGCCGTTCCCCTGTGCTCCCGGCCATGTCGGCGGACTCGCTCATGGCGTCACGGTAACCGGAGGAAACCGGTCCGCCCCCTCCCGCGTCATGATCATCATGAGGGTGATCGAGGGAGCGGAGCCGACAGCGCCGGGCGGCGGTCCGGGGGAGTCGCGGCGCACCGCGCGCAGGCGGCGGTACACACAGGTCCTGATGCTGCTGTGCGTGCTGGCGCTGCTGCCGACCACCTGGATCAGACTCACCACGGACGGCCGGGTCACCCCCGCCGCCGAGGCGCCGCACGCGCCGGTGGCGATGGTGTTCGGCGCCGGGCTGCGGGACGGCGAACCCTCCCGCTACCTGGCGAGCCGACTGGACACCGCGGCGGACCTCTACCACGGCGGCAAGGTCCGCGCCCTGCTGCTCACCGGCGACAACAGCCGCGTCGACTACGACGAACCCACCGCCATGCGCGACCACCTGCTGCGGCGCGGGGTGCCGGCCGACAGGATCGTCCTCGACTACGCGGGCTTCGACACCTGGGCCTCCTGCTCCCGCGCCAAGCGGGTCTTCGGCGTCGACGAGGCGCTGCTGGTCAGCCAGGCGTTCCACGTACCGCGCGCGGTCGCGCTCTGCGACGCGGCGGGCGTGCGCGCGCACGGCGTGTCCGTCGCCGAGGCGCGCAACGCCGTCTGGTACGCGGGACACCTGCGGGAGCTGGCGGCCGGGGTGAAGGCCGGCCTGGAGGCCACCTTCACCCCGGACCCCCGGTTCCTCGGGCCGCGGGAGCCGGGCATCACCCGGGCGCTGGACGCCGGCTGAACCGCGCGCCGGCAGGCTCAGGCCCGCCAGGCCCCGCGCAGAGCCGCGTCCTTGACGTAGTCCGCGAAGTCGCGAGGCTCCCGGCCCAGCACCGCGCGGACGTCGTCGCTGCCGTGGTCGAGTCCGCCCAGCCGGATCCGCCGGAGCACGTCGACCACCAGCGTCACCGTCTCGGCCGGGACGCCCTCGGCGGCCAGCGCCGCCCCGAACTCCTCGTCCGACACCGGGAAGAAGTCGATCCCGCGGCCGGCGGCCGACGCGATCTCCGCCACGGCCGCACCGAACGTCAACCCGCGCGCACCGGTCAACTCGTAGGTGCGGCCCGCGTGGCCGTCCTCCGTGAGGGCGGCCGCGGCGACCTCGGCGATGTCACCGGCGTCCACGAAGAACTCCCGGCCCTCCCCGGTGGGCAGCGCGAGCGCCCCCGCCCGCACGTACTCGGCGAGGAAGCCCTCGTCGAGGTTCTGGAAGAACCAGCCGGCACGCAGGATCGTCCAGGCCGGCCCCGCGCCGCGGACGGCCGCCTCGGCGTCGGCGAACAGCTCCTCGGTCGCCGTGCGCCCCTCGTCGGCGAGGCGCGCGGACAGCTGCACGATCCGCTCCACCCCCGCCTCCGCGGCCTGCCCGGTGAAGGCGGTGATGTCCGCGACCGAGTCGGCGGTGCCCAGGTCCGGGGCGTAGAGCAGGAACACCGAGCGGACGCCGTCGAGCGCCGCCGCCCAGGTGGTGCGGTCCTGCCAGTCGAAGGGCGGCTCGCCGCGGCGCCCGCCGAGCCGGACGGGAACACCGCGCGCGTCGAGCGCCCGTGCCACCCGGCCGCCGATCTTGCCGCTGGAACCCAGGACAAGCGTGGGCGCGGCCGTGCTGACGTGTGTCTGTGCGTGGTTCATGCGTCCAGTCAAGCCGTCGCCGACGAGACGGAACATGGCTGATGAGCGCGCGGACATACGTGTCCGTCTACGCTGGTGGCATGGACGTGCTCGCCGAACTGCTGGACGGTGCCCGCGCGAGGGGCGGCTGCTTCCACCGACTGGTGGTCGAGCCCCCCTGGGGCCTGCTCGTGCGCGACGAGGCCCCGCTGTCGCTCTACACCGTGCTCGACGCGCACACCTGGATCGTCCACCCGGAGGCCGAACCCGTCCGCATCGCACCCGGGGACGTCGCCGTCGTACGCGGCCCGACCGGCTACCGGCTCGCCGACGACCCGGCCACCCCGCCCCAGCTGATCGTCGAACCCGGCGACGTCTGCACCACCGCCGACGGCGTCCGGGTCTGCGACGAACTCGCCCTCGGCGTACGGACCTGGGGCGCGGACGGCGACGGCTCGGTGGTGGTCGTCAACGGCACCTACCGGCCCGAGGGCGACGTCAGCGCACGGCTCCTGGCCGCCCTGCCACCGGTGGTGGTCGTCCGCGACGACCCCAACTGCCGCGCCCTGCTGCCGCTGCTCGCCGAGGAGATCGGCCGGGACGCCCCCGGCCAGCAGGCCGTACTGGACCGACTGCTCGACCTGGTGCTGATCGCGACACTGCGCGCCTGGTTCGACCGGCCGGAAGCGGAGGCCCCCGCCTGGTACCGGGCCCAGGGCGACCCCGTCGTGGGCCCCGCGCTGCGGCTGCTGCACGCCGACCCCGCCCGGCCCTGGACCGTCGCCTCGCTCGCCTCGGCGGTCGGCGTGTCCCGGGCCGCCCTGGCCCGCCGCTTCGCCGAACTGGTCGGGGAGACGCCGATGGCCTACCTCGCCGACTGGCGGATGGACATCGCGGCCGACTTGCTGCGCACACCGGGCCACACCGTGGCCTCGGTGGCGCGCCGGGTCGGGTACGCCAACGCCTTCGCGCTGAGCGCCGCGTTCAAGCGCCTGCGCGGGGTCAGCCCCCGCGAGTACCGCGCCTCCCCGCCGGCCCCGGCCGGCCCGGCGACGCCGGCCGCCGAGCACACCGGACCCGCTCGCACTCCCGCCCCGGCGG
>NZ_WMLF01000380.1 GCF_014156695.1 Streptomyces durbertensis
GTGCAGCTCAGTTCGGCGTTCGGGAACGCCCGGCTGACGTAGGCCAGGGTGTAGCCGCCGGGGAGCAGGCTGGGGCTCAGGTCGGTGTGCAGGTGGCGCACGTCTTCGCCGTTCACGCCGAGCCGTTGCAGCTCCCCGTACAGCTGGTACTCGACCGGCGGCCGACCGGGGGAGGAGACGCGGAAGACGTTGGTCTCCTCTCCGCTGGCCTGGTCGATGTACGTCGCGACCGCCGTGTTGCCGGGGCCGGTCGCCGGGCGGCTGCCGGACTGCTGGCTGTCCACGTGGAACTCCCTGGATCTTCGCCGGTGATCGGGCCGAGAGCGTCCCGAAGCTTCGACTGCTGTGTGTGCTGGGGCGGGTTGGTCGGGTCGACGCCGGGCGCGCCGGGGCGGGGTGCCGGCGGGTGCGGCGTTCGGCGACCGAGCCTACCGGCCTGGTCGCGGGCGGGGCCTACTGGCCGGAACCCTGGTCGGTGGCCTCCGGCGGGGGTGTGAGGCGGAGTGCCCTGGCGCCGTTCTCGGTGGCGAGCAGCAGGACGCCGCCGGCGTCGACGTCCGCGCCGACAAGCGGCGTCGCGGAGACGTAGGCGGTGACCAGGCGCTGCTCGGGGCCGCGCTGCCAGATCCGGACGTAGTCGCCGCCGCGGCTGATGCCGAGGGGGGTGGCGGCCCGCTCCTCGTCGGACGGCATGCGGACCAGCGTCGGGTCGACGTCCAGGGGCTCGGCGGGGCCTTCGAGCGGGAGCAGCAGCACCGCGCCGGGCGGCGGGCCCTCGCCTGCGGCGGGCAGGACACGGGCGCCGGGCGTGCCGGCGGGCACGACCAGTACGGCGACCGGGAGGGTGTCGCCGGCGTCCGGCCCGGTCGGCTGGTCCTCGGGCGGGCTGTTCGGTGCGGGAAGGGCCGTGCGGGGGAGCCGGCCGATGGTCGCCGCGCTCACCCCGCTCAGCGGCAGCGTCCACAGGGTGCGCCACGGCAGGTCGGGCACGAGGCGGTGGAGTGCGGCGGCGTACGGGTCGAGGCCGTCCTCGGCGAACGCGGTCTCCAGCAGGGCCGCGCGTGTCCGGGCGGGTGCCTGGGTGCGGGTGAGGAGCGGGGCGGTGCGGAGGTAGGTCCGGGCGGGAGCGGTGAGGCTCTCCGGGGGCACCGCCTCCACGGCGGCGCGCAGCAGCACGGGATCGGCGTGGGTGAACAGGCCGGGGTCGGTGAGGAGTTGGGGCAGCAGCCCGGCTTCCAGGGTGTGGGCGGCGATGTGGTCCCGCACGTAGGGGTCGGCCTTCGACCAGTCCTGCTGGGGGACCTCGGCCAGCAGTGCCATCGCGACGCGCCCCTGCGCGGCGGGCACGTCCGGCAGCCAGGCGCGGATCTCGTCACCGAGGGCCGCGTGCGCCAGGCGCAGCAGCGGGCGGTCGGCTGCCGGGTCCGTCCCGCGGTCCGGGTCCCCGCCCGGGTCTCCGTCAGTGTCCCCGTCAGGGTCCACGCCTGTGTCCCCGTCCGTGGCGCCCTCCGAGGGCCGGACGGGTTCGATGAAGGGGGCGACCAGCAGCATGCCCTCCGCGAGCGCGGCGCTCATGTCGGTCTCGGCGACCGCGTTCGCGAGCGGTCCGAGGAGTTGCACGGGTAGGCCCTCGCCCTCGGCGAGGGCGAGGGGCGCCAGCAGCAGCCGCAGCGTCACGGGGTCGGCGCCCAGACGGCGGGCGTGCAGGTCGAGTGTGTCGCCGACGGTGGCCGGCAGGTGGGCGGGGTCGGCCGGGTCGAAGCTCTGCGGGTGCGCGAGGATCGAGTTCACCGCGAGTCGCACCGTCAGGCGGCTGCCGGCCCCGGCGCCGGTGCGCTCGGTGAGGGCCCGGCCGAGGGCGCGCCGCGCCGCCGGGTCGGTGGTGAACGGCAGGTCGGGGGCGCCGAACAGCGGGTCGAGCTGGGCCTCGGCCTGGAGCGCCAGCCCGTCGGGGTCGGCCCACCGGGGCTCGTCCAGGTCGATGACCTGCGCGGCGCCGGGCGGTAGTTCCGCGGTCACCTCGTCGACGAGGTCCCTGGGCAGGTCGACGAGCAGCCGGACGTTGGGCAGCGCGGCCAGCGGACGCAGCACGTCGTGGGCCAGTCGCCGCGGCTCCTGCGCGGCCCGTACCGGGCCCGCCTGGTCGACGTCGGGCACGACGATCGTCAACGTCTCCTCCCGCGCGGCGAGTTCGGTGAAGACGTCGGCGGTGCGGGTGGCCTGGACGCCGTAGTGGTCGGCGAGTACCCACAGCAGTTGCGCGGCGGTCAGCCCGGCGGCGCCGGGGACGGCCGGCGGGGGCAGCTCCGGCGGCACGGTGGCCGGGTCCATGGCGTCCAGCGGCAGGCGCTTGCGGTACTGGGGCTCGCACAGCATCAGGAAGCCGGTGAGCAGCCATGAGCGGCCGGTGCCCGGGCTGCCGGTGAGCAGGACTACCCGGGGCGAGCCCGGCCACTCCATGCGCCACGCCGCGAGCGCGCGCAGTGCCTCGGCGCGGCCGCCGATGTGGGGGTGCGGTTCGTGGGTCTGGCCGGTGCCGGTCATGGTGCGTCGTCTCCGCGTGGTTCTCTGTCGTGTCACGCCGTGCCCGCCCGAGGTGGGGCCGGGCGGACGTCGACGTGGATGCCGGATCTTCGCCGCGCTGCGTCGCGGCGCGCGGTGGGCGGGTGGCCGGGCCGGGCCGGCCACCCGCACCTCAGATCGCCCTGGAGCTGATGTGCGGCACCTTGCCGATGCCCAGCGACTCGGCCCTGGCCTGCTCGGCCTTGAGCAGCGAGTCATTGAAGTCCTCGTTGATCTCGTGGTTGGTGCCCATGCCCTTGAGGCCGTTGCCGATGTCGTCGAGCCGGCCCGTCAGGTGTGTCATGGACTCGAACATGCCGTCCCGGAAACCCGTGTACAGGGCGCCGAAGTTGTCACCGATGTCGTCGGCCCCCCACGGCGGACGCCCTCCGCCGTACTCGCCGGCGGCCTTGAGGCCGTTCTCCAACGTCTTCACCGCCCTGGCGAAGTCCTTGCTGAGCTTGACGAAGTTCCGGCCCTCGGCCTGGAGGACGGAAGGATCGGCCTGCAAACCGTCGTTCGACA
Organism: Streptomyces durbertensis; assembly: GCF_014156695.1. Classification (GTDB taxonomy): domain Bacteria; phylum Actinomycetota; class Actinomycetes; order Streptomycetales; family Streptomycetaceae; genus Streptomyces; species Streptomyces durbertensis. The sequence continues at coordinate 3,088 of NZ_WMLF01000380.1, forward strand.
CGTCTTCCCCCGTTCGTAGCGCTGCTGCTGTGCGGTGTTCCGCTGCGGCTGTGTGATGGCTGTGTGATGGCTGTGTGGTGACTGGACGGGCGTGGCCGCCGAGTGTGGTGACGGCGGACAGGCGCGGCATGGTTCCGCGCCGCCCCGCACCGTCGGGCGGCGCGGCTCAGTGCCGGCGCTTGGGGCGCGGCGAGTTCTCCCGCTCCTCGCGGGCCCGCTGCTCCCGCTCGGCGTCCTCCCTCTCGGCCTCCTCCTTCTGCTCGGCGAAGAAGCGTTCCGCCTGCTCCCGGGAGCGCTCCTCCTCCTCGGGTGTCAGCTGCTCGGCGGCCTGGCGGATGCGGTTCAGGTTCTCGCCGAGCACGGAGAGATAGGTCGGGTTCTCGATGATGTCGCGAAGTCCGGTACGGCCGCTGAGCAGTTCACGGGCCATCTCCTGGAGCCGGGGATCGACGTCCGGGTTCTTCCGCAGCTGGTCCAGCGCCCTGCGGGTGTCCCGGGCCTGGGTCGGGTCCTCGAGATCCTCCATGAGGTTCTCTTCCTGGATGTCCCGCTCGTCCTTCACGGCTCTTCCTCCCACACCTCTGGCCTTCGCTGCGGCCGCCAGCGGCGGCGCACCCCCATTGTCACGCGCCGGTGGTACGTCGGCGAGGCCCGGGGTGGCGCCGGGCGGGAGAGGAACCGGCCGATTGTCCGGCAGAGTGGGAGAAACGGCCGCCCGCCCGGCGGTGGCGCGAACCGTTCGCCGCGTCGCACGCGTGTGGTGGGGCAGCGGTCCGGCCGCGGACCGCGCACCGCGCCCGCCGGCGGCCGGTAGCCCGTGTGCTAGATGTGGTCGGCGCCCGCGCAGCCGTACGACCCTGACCAACGGGAGAGTTGATGTCCGACGAACTCCACGTCAACACCGACGAACTGAGAAGGCTCGGGGCATCGTTCTCGACCCACGCCTACGACCTGGGACGGCATCTTTCGGACTTCCGTCGCCGCACCGATCTTGAGGCGGCGGCCCCGCCGGCGGGCGCCGCCCCGCTCACGGAACACCCCGCCGGTGCCGAACAGGTCTCGTACGCGGAGCTGAGCGAGATGGCGGAGGAGGCGGGCCGACTGGTAGGCGAGCTGCGGGACAAGCTGGAGGAGATAGGCGGCGGGCTGCGGGCCACCGCCCGCAACAGCGACGACGTGTACGAGGAGTTCGTCGAGCGGTACCGGGAGGCGCGGTGAGCGAGGAGCGGACGGTGGAGGCGCTGCGCGAGGCCGCCGCGGGCTGGCGGCAGTTCGGCGGGCAGGTGGAGGACGTGCTGCGCGCGCTGGACGCCGAGGTGCGCGCGGTGGTCGGCGAGCAGTGGCGGGGGCGGGCCGCGGAGGTGTTCGACGGCGAGTGGCGGCGGTTGCGTGCCGCCGTGGAGGAGGCGCTGCCGGCGTTCACCACGGCCGGCGACGCGCTGTCGTCGGCGGCCGACGACGCGGAGGAGGCCGCCCGGCGGGCGGCGCGGGAGGAAGCCCGGACGCTGGGCGACGGCCCGGGGGAGGAGCACGGCGGCGCGGCGTTCGGCGACGGGGACGAGTTCGCCGACCTCGGCGGTGCGGTCGGGGGAGAGGTGACGCGCGGGAGCGCGCACGCGTTCTCGCTGGAGGATCTGGACCGGGCGCTCGCGGCCCGGTCCGCCGACCACACCGAACTGCTCGGCGGCTCCTCGGGCCCGGACCCAGCGGGCGGCACCGGCGCCGAAGGCGCCTCCACACCGGAAAGCGGCCCCGCCGGGGGCGGGCACCGGGAGGCCCCGGGTGGAGCCGCGGCCGCGCCGGTCGCCGTGCCGCCGGGCATGCAGGCGGCCTATGTGATCACCGCGCTGTCCCAGCTCGGAACCGTGCTCGGCAGCACCTTCGCCCGGTCGCAGGGCGGTGGCGGCGGCCGGTCCGGACTGGCGCGCAGTCCGGGCGGCGACGCGAGCGACGCCCCGCGCGGCGCCTCGCCGTTCCCGACGCCCGAGCCTCGGTCGGACGAGGCGCCGCGCGGCGGCCTGGGCATCGCCGGGGGGCGTCGTACGCCCGCCAGGAACGCGGAGGGCGGCGATGCCGCCGACGCCGGTGCCGCTTCGGGGGAGCGGCCGGCGGATGGCCCCGATCGTGGGCGGCACGGGGCGTTCGGCTGACCTGACTTGGGTGGGTCGGCATGTGATGGTCCCCAGCCCCACCC
>NZ_WMLF01000381.1 GCF_014156695.1 Streptomyces durbertensis
CATCCGACGCGGCCTACGGCACATCCAGTACCGCAGCGACCTCGTAGACGGCTGCCTCACCGAGACCGGCCTGACCATCAGACCCACCTGAGCAACCCAGCGACATCACGAGTTCAACCTCAGTAATGGTCACCTGGCTCTCACAGAACGCCGGGGCGGATGCGCGTGCGGCCGCGGAAGTCGAGAAGCGCGTCGAGACGCTGCGTTCCGGTAGGTCAAGGCGGGATTGGGCACCGTTCTAGCCAGTCCCGCCGCCTCGATCCAGAGGCGGAAGCCACGGGCGCGGTCCGCGAAGTCGCGGAACTCCGCGGCCGCCGCCGCACCCGGGGGACCTTCTCCTGTGTCGCGCCTGGAGAGACACCTACCGGCGGACCTGGATCAGGGCGTGGGTGCCGCTGGTGCGCCAGGGGTGGTTGGACGTTTCGAGGGTGGCCAGGGTGTGGTGGTCCAGGCCGGTGATGACGTCGGATTTCAGGGTGCGTAGTGCGGCGACGGAACCGGGGAAGTAGGCGGTGAGGTCCGCGAAGGGTGTGGTCGGGGGCCAGAGTTGGTCGCCGACGAGGCGGCGGTAGTTGAGGTCGCCCTTCAGGATCGTCATCGTGGCGGTTGTGAACTCGTCCCGGAGGTCGGCGGGCATGTCGTCGTAGGGGTAGGGCGCGCAGAAGAAGGGGTGGGTGCGGACGTCCAGGTGGCCGGTGCCCATGGCTGCCCAGAGGCGTTTGCCGATCTTGCCGGCCCGACCGGGGGCGAGGGTGAGGCGGCGGAGGGAGTCGATCACGTCGGCGGTCGTCGCGTCGGAGACGTAGTACGGGTAGGGCTTGACGTGGAGGACGACGCGGCGTGCGTGGCCGCGGTCGAGGAGGTGGTCGATGAGGATCAGGTCGGGGATGAGTTCCCGTCCGGCGTTGTCAGCCACCACAGCGACCGTGGCCGAGGCGTCGGCAGGGAGGAGCGACCAGAGGAGGGGGCTGTCGTCGGCGACGAGGTGGGGGTCGCCGTCGCCGGGCGTGGTGTCGCCGGCTGTGACGCGGAAGCCGAGGTCGGCGCGGTTGCCCCAGAGCGAGGCGTGCAGCAGTGCGGTTGCCCGCTCGTCGTCGGGCACGGTGGCGAGGGCGTCGAGGGCGTGGAGTTCGTCGTCCACCGCAGGGCTGTGGAGCTCGGCCTGCTTGAAGGGGGCGAAGGGGTCGACTCCCTGCCAGGCGCCGTCGTCGAAGTAGCCGAAGGCTTGGAGGAGTTTGCGGTAGAAGTAGCTCTCGGCCCACAGGAACGGCGCGTCGAACCATGACCGTCCGAAGTGGTCGCGCCCCCACTCCGCCCACGTTTCGTGGCCTGGGGCAGTGGTGTCGAGCGGTTCGATCACGCCGTTGGCGATCTCATCCTGCAGCGTGTCGAGTGCGCGGTGTTGCCGGGGGCTGTAGGGGAAGGCGTTGCGTACCTGCTGGATGAGGGCGGGGTGGCGCTTGGCCAGGACGCCCCACGCGAAGGAGCCGGGTCGGTTGCTGAGGATCACCGGAGCGCCGTTGTCGGGGGTGTCCGCTGTCATGGTGTCTGTGCCCTTCGCGTAGCGCTGTGTCAGTTCCCTCATGGTGAGGGCTGTGCCCGCACGCTGCCGAGCAGCGCGTCGCCGCCGCGACTGTGCTGGGTCGCGCCGCGCAGGGCCGCTTCCGTGCCCGGCCAACGGACCTGCCGCTGTTCGCCGGGTGGCCAGAGACGTACGGCGCCGGCTGTGGCTGAGCCGACACCAGGCGGGCCTTCCAGCGTGCCAGCGCGCGCATGAAGCTGCGCGGCCGAGTGTCACCGTCAACTGCAAACACGGCACTTGGCCAACCGCCCAACCGTCACTTGCAACCCTTCTCCGGTTTCGTCCCTGTCCTTCTTCGGCCGCCAGGCGGCTACGACCGCTCGTTCGCGCGGTCCGCCGCCTTGCGGTAGGCGGTGAGGGCGGGGGTGTTGGTGATGCCGTGGGCGATCGTGCTGGCGGCTACGACGAGGGTGCCGGCGGCCAGGACCACGGTGTCGGCTTCGAGGCGGGCGGCTTCGAGGGTGAGGTAGAAGAGGGCCGAGACGCCCATGGGGCCGAACCAGCCGAGGAAGACGGCGTCGCGCCAGGTGAGGTCGAGTGGGCGGCGGAGGGCGAGGAGGAGGGGGATGCGGCGTAGGAGGAGGACGGCGACGACGAGGAGCAGGGCGCGCCACCAGCCGAGTCCGGCCCATTCGCGCCAGGGGAGCATCGCGCCGAGGGCGGTGAAGAGGGGGAGGACGAGGAGGTTGTTGACGGCTTCGTCGATGCGGTATTCGGCGGCGCGTTCGCCGGCCGAGCTGGTGGCGTTGAAGGCGAGGCCGCTGACAAAGACGGCGAGGATGCCGTCCAGGTGGAGGAGGCCGCTGGGGCCGAGGACGAACAGGGCGAGGAGGAGGGTGTAGATGAGGAGGGGGCCGGACTCGACTTCCCGGTGGGCTTCCGCGCGGCGGAGCAGCCAGCCGCCGGCGGCGCCCACGGCGGCGCCGAAGACGACGGCTCCGAGGATTCCCCCGAGGGATTCGACCAGGGCCGCCGGGCCGCTGAGGGGTCCGGCGAGGGCGACGGCGGTGAGGACGAGGGGGAGGGCGAGGCCGTCGTTGGCGCCGGATTCCACGGAGAGGAGTTGGCGGGTGCGGAGGGCGATGGTCCGTTCGGCGGGGTCGCCGGTGACGGCGCTGGTCGCGAGTACCGGGTCGGTGGCGCAGAGGGCGGTGCCGAGCAGGAGGGCGGCCGCCAGGCCGATTCCGAGGATGGCGGCCGCCAGCGCCGAGGTGATCAGTGCCATGCCGATCATGCCGGCGACGAGGAGGAGGGTCAGGGGGCGTACGAGTGGGCGGATGTCGCGGACGGGGTAGCGGAGTGCCACGGCCATCACCGAGACGGCGAGCAGGAGCCGCGAGATCTCGTGCATGACGTCGTGCCGCTCGACGATCGTGGGCAGGTCGATGACGGCCAGTACCTCGGGGCCGAAGAGCACGCCGGCGAGGAGGGCGAGGAGGGGGCCGCTCATCGGTACCCGCTGGATGCGCGCGGAGAACGCCGCCACCAGGAGGGCGAGCGCCCCCGCGACCGTCAACAGCACGTCAAGCATGCCGGGGCGGGTGCCCGCGACGGCTGTGGATAGTCGTCCGGGCCGAGTAGTCGTCCCGACGGGTGGGGACCGGCTAGTTTCTGGCGCGGGCGTAGTGGCGGGCGGCTTTGGCGCGGTTGCCGCAGGCGGCCATGGAGCACCAGCGGCGGCGGCGGTTCTGCGAGGTGTCGAAGAAGTGCAGTACGCAGGCCGGGTTGGCGCAGGCCCTGATGCGGGTCGGGTCCTCGTCGAGCAGGCGGAGGTAGTCGTCGGCGGCGAGCCAGGCGGCGAGGTGGGCGGGGTTGTCGGTCTCGGCGGTGGCGACGGGGCCGTCGGCGGTGAGGGCGCGGTGTAGGCGGCCGTGGGCGAGGACCTCGTTGAGTCGGGTCCGTGCCTGTTCGGAGGGGGTGGCGGGGTCCGCTACCGCGGCGGCCAGCGCCTCGCGGGCGTGCAGGAGGTGGCGGAGGGTCGCGGCGTCGGCGTCGCAGCGCTGGTCGAGGTCGACGGATCGCAGCCAGACGGCGAGTCCGGGGAGGTCTTGCAGCAGGTCCTGGGGGCCGTGGTTGTCGATCCAGCGGGTGTTGAGGAGGTCGATCGACAGCGGTTCGCCGACGAGGGGGCGGGGGTCGTCAGCGGCGGCGCTCATGGGGCGCAGTCTATCTTCTAACCGGTGTGGGGTGGTGTAGTGGTTGCGACTCTCGGGCCTAACCGTTAATGTCGCGTTCAACGGTTAGGTTTCGCAGTGGGTGAGGCCGGCCGTCGAACCGGGGAGTCGTCATGTCCGTCACCACAGCCGGCACGCTCACCACCGGCCACGTCGGGATCAACGTCACCGATGTCGGCCGGTCCGCGGACTTCTACCGCCGCGTCCTCGGGTTCGAGGTGCTCCACGAGGGGCGGGACGGGGAGCGGCGCTGGGTGTTCCTCGGGCAGGGCGGCACGCTTGTGCTGACGCTCTGGCAGCAGGCGGACGGCGGCTACGACGCGGGCCGCGCGGGGCTGCACCACCTCTCCTTCCAGGCCGGGAGCCTGGCGGAGGTCCGGGAGAAGGAGGCGGTGCTGCGGGAGTTGGGCGCCGAGTTCGCCTACGACGGGGTGGTGCCGCACGGTGAGGGCGCGGCTTCGGGTGGCGTCTTCTTCCACGACCCGGACGGGGTCCGCCTGGAGATCTACGCACCGAGCGGCGCCGAGTCCGCCGACGCTCCCGTGACGTCCGCGCCCACCTGCGGGTTCTTCTGATGGGCGGCGGCTTCCACCCGGGGGAGCTGGCCGTCCAGCGGCGCGCGGGGGAGGGGGAGGTCGCGGCGCACGTGGGGCGCAGCATCAGGGCGGTGCTCCCGAGGGTGGCGGCGGCGTTCCTCGCCGAGCGCCGGATGCTGGTGCTCGGCGCGGCGGACGAGGACGGGCGGCTCTGGGCGTCCCCGCTGTTCGGGGCGCCCGGCTTCCTCCGCGCGCCCGACGAGGGCACGCTGCTCAGCGCGGTCCGCCCCGGGCCGGGCGACCCCCTCGCCGGGGTCCTCGGCCGGGGCGCCGCGCCGGTCGGCACCCTCGCGCTGGAGCCGTCGACCCGCCGCCGGATGCGGGCCAACGGGCTGGCGGTGCCGGACGGCGAGGGGCTGCGGATCAGCGTCGAGGAGGTGTACTCCAACTGCCCCAAGTACATCCAGCGACGTGAGCTGGTGGTGGAGGGGGCGGGGGCACGTCGGTCCGGGCCGGTGAGCGGTGGTTCCGAAATGACCGCGCGGCAGCAGGAGTTGGTGGCGGGGGCGGACACCTTCTTTGTCGCGACCGCCGACGTGCTCGGTGGTGCGGACGCGTCCCACCGGGGTGGCGCCCCGGGTTTCGTAAGGGTGTTGCGACCTGACCGGTTGGCGTGGCCGGACTACCGGGGCAACTCCCTGTACCAGACGCTCGGCAACCTGGAACGCCGCCCGGCCGCCGGTCTGCTCTTCCTCGACTGGTCGACCGGCGGCGTGCTGCAGCTCTCGGGCGAGGCGGTCACCGACTGGTCGCCGGAGCGTGCGGCGGAGTTCCCGGGCGCCCGGCGGGTGGTGGACTTCCACGTCACGGCGGTCCGGGAGCGCGTGAACGGCAGTCCGCTGCGGTGGGGCGCGCCGGAGATGTCGCCGGCCAACCCCCGGTAGCCCCGCGCCGCGGCCGAGGGGGTTACGAGGGGGAAGAGGGG
>NZ_WMLF01000382.1 GCF_014156695.1 Streptomyces durbertensis
CAGGTTCTCCAGTTCCGTGGGTGTGGCGACGCGGACCTTGAGGATGTAGTTCTCGTCACCGGCGACGCTGTGGCAGGCCTCGATCTCGGGGATGTCGGCGAGCCGGTCGGCGATGTCGTCCGGGGCGCTGGGGTCGAACGGCTTGACCGAGATGAACGCGGTCATGGGCAGCCCGACGGACTCGGCGTCGATGAGGGCGGTGTAGCCCTTGATCACGCCGCGTTGCTCCAGCCGCCTGACGCGCTGGTGCACCGCCGAGGTGGACAGGCCGGTGGCCTTGCCCAGGTCGGTGTAGCTCATGCGCCCGTCCTTGACGAGCAGTTCCACGATCTGTCGGTCCAGCTGCTCCACAACAGCTCAACCTACTGGGTGCGGACGGATCGGCACAGTCCGGAGCGCCGTGGGAGCACACGGGGGCGCGGGGGTGTGAGGAATGCCACACATGTGCCCCTGTGTGCGCACGTGCGGGGCGATTATGCAGGGGTGGTGGCGGGAAGTGCTTGCTGTGGCCGGGCCCGAGTGCCCGAGGGTCACCCAGAGGGGGAAGCATGCGCAGTGTCAGGCAGCACAAGGAGTCGGAGCCCCGGGACACCGTGAGCGGTGCGGAGCTGCCGGAGGACGGGGAGTTCGACGAGGCGCTGGACATCCACCGGGTGCGCTGCCCGGAGTGCAGCAGGCCGATCGCGTTGTTCGCCGAGGAGGAGGTGCTGCCGCAGCACGCGGTGTGCGCGAGCAAGTGGGACCCGTTCGGTCTGACGGTGTGCGCCGGCTCGGGCCGGACGGTGACGGAGGCCGAGCCGGCCGGTGAAGCCGCGGGCGGAGGCTCGGACATGGCGGCGCTGCTGACGCTGCCGGCGGGTCTGGACTGGCGGACGCAGCCGTTCTCGCACGCCGGCGTCGGACGCGCGGCGGTGCGGCGGGCCGCCTGACCCGCGGCGCACGGAACGCTAGCAGCCGCCGACGGGGGCGGACGGGAGTTTGTCACACGACGACGAAGCATCCTTGGGAGCGGGGCGGGCCGGTTAACGTCCGGCGCACGAGTCCCACGCTTGCAGGAGAGGCTTGATGCGTCCCGTCAACGGCACACTCTTCACCCCCGGACGGAACATGGCCACCGGCCTGGTCGTCCTCGCGCTTGTCCTCACACTGGCGGCGCTGCTGGTCCCGGTGCACGTCTACGACAACACCCGTCCAGCGGCGGCGACCACGGTGACGTGGGACGACGACGGGCGGGGCACGGTCGGCACGGAGTTCGGCCCGCTCACCGCGATGGACCGGGACTTCGTGCGGAAGGTGCGGCTGGCGGGCCTGTGGGAGCTGCCAGCCGGCCGGCAGGCGCAGGAACGCACCAACCGGGAGGCGGTGCGCGAGGCGGGCAACCACCTGGTGGACGGTCACACCGAGCTCGACAAGCTGGCGATCGACACCGCCAGGGCGCTCGGTGTGGAGCTGGCGAACCAGCCGAACGCGCAACAGCAGGCGTGGCTGGCACAGATGAACGCCGCCCAGGGCGACGAGTTCGACCGGCTGTTCGCGAACATCCTGCGGCGTGCGCACGGCACGGTGTTCGGCCTGGTGGCGCAGGTGCGTGCCCAGACCCGCAACTCGATGGTGCGCACCCTGGCGACCCGGGCGAACGCCGTGGTGCTCGACCACATCACGGTGCTGGAGGCGACGGGTCTGGTGGACTTCGCGCAGTTGGAGGGTCAGGGCGGGCCGGTTCCGGGGCCGGCCGAGCCGACCGGTCAGGTGCCGCCGGCGGTGCCGATCGCGCCGTCGGTTCCGGGCGAGGCTCCCTCGCCGCAGCCGGCCGGCTCGGGGTGAGGGAAGGCCGGCTGCGGACGCTCCGGGAGCGCGGGGTCCCGGAGCGGAAAAGCGGCGGTGGGGGGCCGGCGGTGGCTGCCGGTCCCCCACCGCCGCGCGGTGGGGACTGGGTCACAGGCCGTTGACGCGGGCCTGGCGGGTCAGGCCCAGGGGCCGCATACCGGCCACGGCGACGCGGGCGCGTCGGGTGGGCCTGGTGTGCCGGCGTACCTGGGCCATCAGCCGGCGGCTCCGGAGGGTCATCTCGAGTTCGAACCGGGTCCGCGGGTCACGCAGCGCCGAACCGAACAGCTTCTCGATCTGCCGCAGCCGGTAGCGGACGGTCTGCGGGTGGACCTGGAGGGTCTTGGCGGCCTCGGGTGCGCCGCCGCCTTCGAGCCAGGCGAGGAGGGTGACCTCGAGTCGTTCGCTCTGGCGGGGGGTCAGTTCCTCGAGCGGGCCGAGCCAGCGGCCGGCGAGCGCTCTGGCGAGCGTCTCGTCCTGGAGGAGGAGCAGCAGGGTCAGGTGGTCCTCGACGAACAGGGTCTCGGTGACGGGACGGCTGGGCGCCAGGGCGAGCAGCCGCCTGGCCCAGCGCAGTGACGCGGCCGCGTCGGAGAGCGCGACTCCGTGTCCGACGGCGGCGATCCGACCGCGCAGCGCGGTCTCCAGGGCGGCCCGGGTCTCGGGCCCCTGGTCGGGGACGAGCAGGCAGGCCTCTCCGTCGGCGAGGCTGAGCAGGGTGTCGCCCAGGCTCGCCGCGAGTTGGGTGGCCTCACCGGGTGAGGTGAGGACGACGGCCCGTACCCGTTCGGGCAGGGGCCAGCGTGCGGAGCGCGCCAGCTCCGAGAGGGGGGTCTCCAGGGCGCAGAGGTCGCCGGTGACGGCGGCGAACAGGTTGCGTCGTGCGCGGTCGATGGGGACGGGGACGGCCACCGGCTTGCCGGTGGGACGCTCACGCTGGGGCTCCTTCTGGTAGCCGAGCGCGGTGAGCAGCGCCTGCTCGACCGCCCAGTGCAGGTCCTCCCGGGATGTGACGGCCGGGGACTTGTGGGCGGGCAGCGTCTGTCGCAGCACCTCCACCACCTGGTCGGTGATGGCGGGAAGTTCCTTTCTCAGAACGCGGGTCCACTCCCCTCGGGGGCGTGACCAGATGCGGTTGAGCAGTTCACACATCTCTACCTCGTTCCTGCCGGGGTGAGGTCCGGACGGTCTCGATGGCCGGACCGTGGAGGCCCCCCTTTGCCAGTTCCCCGCCCTGGAAAGGGAGTTGAGCGTCCTCCACCACCCTCCCGGATGGAGGGTGCCGATGTCCCGGACGCGCCGTCAGCGCCCCCAGGGAGCATCTGGACGGGCATCATCCGCACCCCTGGAGTTGCTGGGCGACGCCGAGGCCGGAATTTGTCACAGGACGATAAATCTTATGAAGGTTTCGCGGAGTTCGGCAATGCTGCTGCATCCCGTCCACTGCTCTTTGGCGGCGCAAAGGGGAACGGCAACCACCTGCGGCAACACGCTTTCCCGCAGCCGAGCTTCGCGAATTCTCCCCCGCCGTCGGACCTGAGACATGTGCCGGGAATGTGCACACTCGGGAGGTCTTCACCTTGTCCCCACCCCTCACTCCGCCCATGACACCGCTGCGCACCGACGCCGGAGACAAGCGGGAGGTGCCCAACCAACGGCGCCGGCACGCGGGGTCCCGACCAGGCAGAGCGGCGCGGGCGCCACGGCGCCTGGTCGTACTGCCGGTGGCCGGAGCCGTCCTGACGCTCCTGCTGTCGGCCGCCAGCGTCGGTGCGTTCGAACGGCTGACGCAGTTCCTGGACTTCGGCGCCGGCGTCCTGTCGCTGGTGTGCCTGACCGGCACCGTCCTGTGGGGGCTCGCCGCCACCGACCGGTGGCTGCTCGGCTCCCCGCACCGGCTGCTGGCGCAGGGCGTGCACCGTGGACTCGCGGTGGCCGGGCTCGGCTTCCTCACCCTGCACATCGGGGTGAAGGTCGCCGAGAGCCGGACCAGCGCGGCCGCCGCGGCTCTCCCCTTCGCGGACGGCTCCCGGCCGGTGCTGATCGGGCTGGGCACGGTGGCCGCCTACCTGTTCCTGGCGGTCGCGGTCTCCGGGGCCGTGCGCGGCACGTTCGCCGCGCGGGGCAGTTCGCGCTACTGGCGCGCGCTCCACATGTGCGCCTATCCCGCGTGGTGCGCGGCCCTGGTGCACGGGCTCAAGGCCGGGCGCGCGGCCGCCGGTTGGGTGACGGTCTCCTACGCACTGTGCCTGCTCGGCGTCGCCGCCGCGCTGGTCCTGCGGGTGCTCGCCCGGTCCGACTCCCCGCCGAGCGGGGCGACCAGCAGGTGGCTGCCGTGGCTGAAATAACCCCCACCCTGCTGTCGGTCGGTCCGCCCAGGCTGCTGTCCGGCCTCGACCAGGTGGCACGGGTGGACCGGGTGACACATCTGACCGTCCACGGGTCCCAACCGGACCTGAGGGCCGACGAGCTGGTCGACCTGGCGGAGAACATCGGGCTGCGGGGACGCGGCGGGGCCGGCTTCCCGTTCGCGCGCAAGGTGCAGGCCGTCATGGACTCCGCGCGTCGGCGCGGGACGGGCACGGTGGTCGTCGTCAACGGCAGCGAGGGCGAGCCGAGCTGCCTGAAGGACACCGCGCTGCTGCTGCACACGCCGCACCTGGTGCTCGACGGTGCCTCGCTGGCCGCCCGGGCACTCGGCGCGTCCGAGGTGTGGCTGGGTGTGACGCGTTCGGACGTGGAGCAGTCGCTTCGCTCCGCGATCGCCGAACGCGGGCCGGCGGCGCCGGCGTTGAAGGTCGCCAGGCTCCCCGAGCGCTTTGTCACCGGGGAGGGGAGCGCGCTCATCAGCGGCATCAGCCAGGCGCCGGCGCTGCCGTCCGGCCGCCGGGTGCGGTCCAGCGACAGCGGTCTGGGCGGGCTGCCGACGCTGCTGTCGAACACCGAGACCTACGCGCAGCTTTCGGTCGCCGCCCGGCTGGGCGCGCTGGAGTACCGGGCGACCGGACTGCCGGACGATCCGGGCACCACCCTGCTGACGGTGTCCGGCAACCGGGTGGTGGAGACCCCGACCGGGGTGCCGCTGTCGTACGTCCTGCAGGTCTGCGGGACGGGGCCGGGGCAGGGGGTGCTGGTGGGCGGCTACCACGGCGGCTGGTTGACGGCCGACGCCGCGGCTTCGGTGCTGGTGTCGCGGGAGTCGATCGCCAAGGCGGGTGCGAGCCTGGGTGCCGGCGCGGTCATCCCCATCCCGCTGACGACCTGTCCGGCCGGTGAGGCGGTGCGGGTCGCGCGCTGGATGGCGGACGAGTCGGCGGGCCAGTGCGGCCCGTGTTTCATCGGTCTGCCGGGGCTCGCCGACGATCTGGAGAAGGTGGTGCGGGGCGGCGGGCCGGGGGCGTTGGACGCGGTGCGCCGCCGGATGGACGCGGTGGCCCGCCGGGG
>NZ_WMLF01000383.1 GCF_014156695.1 Streptomyces durbertensis
GCGTCTGTCGGTGCAGACCGGTCTGACGCGGTGTCATCGGACACCGGCCCCTCCCGACGTCCACCCCGAGCCGCACAGCATCAGAGAAAGGCCATAGGAGCATGCGACAAAACGCCGTCCGCCGGGCCGCCACCGGGCTTGTCCTCGCACTCGCCGTCACCGCCGGCGCGCTGACCGCTCCCGCCCACTCCGCCACCGCCGACTCCGCGACCACCGACCGGGCCGCCGCCGGCCCCGCCGACAAGGGACGCGCCACCGACCCGGCCCAGGACGCCCTGGACCGCATCGTCGCCGCGGGACCGCCCGGCGCCGCCGCCACCGCCCTGCGCGGGCGCCACACCTGGAACGGCACCGCCGGCGTCGCGGACCTCGACACCTCGCGTCCGCGCACCGCCGACGACCGCTTCAGAGCCGGCAGCATCACCAAGACCCTCGTCGCCACCGTGCTGCTCCAACTGGAGGCCGAGAAGCGACTCGACCTGGACGACAGCGTCGAGAAGTGGCTGCCCGGACTCATCAGGGGCAAGGGCCACCACGGCCGCCACATCACCGTGCGGCAACTCCTCCAGCACACCAGCGGGCTGCCCAACTACACCGAGGACAAGCAAATCCTGCGGCGCCTCACCACCGACTTCCCCGAACGCCGCTACGACACCTTCCGCCCCGAGGAACTCGTCGCCGTCGCCCTCGGCCACAAGCCGGACTTCCGGCCCGGCCGAGGCTGGAAGTACTCCAACACCGGCTACGTGGTCGCCGGCATGGTCATCGAGGCGGTGACCGGCCGCCCGTACGCCGCGGAGGTCAAGCGGCGTGTGCTGAAACCGCTCGGCATGAAGTCCACGCTGCTACCCGGGCGCCGCACCACCCTGCCCGACCCCGCGGTCCGCCACTACTCCACGCACGTGGGCCCCGAGCCCGGCACGGCCGTGCACGACGTCACCGAGTTCAGCCCCACCATCGCGGGCGCGGCCGGCGAACTCGTCACCACGGGCGGGGACATCACCCGCTTCTACCGGGCCCTGCTCAGGGGTGAGCTGCTGCCGCCCGCGCAGCAGCGGGCGATGTTCAAGGCCGTGCCCGTCCCGGGCGCCCCGGACCACCGCTACGGCCTCGGCGTGACCTCCCAGCGGCTCTCCTGCGGAGTGACCGTCTGGGGCCACGACGGCGGCATACACGGCTCGGCCAGCAGTGCCGCCGGCACCCGCGACGGCCGGAAGGTGCTCGCCTTCAACGTCAACGGCGACTGGTCGGACGACCCGGCCGCCGGCGAGGGCCTCACCGACGTCTGGTTCTGCCCGTCGACCCCCGCCGCCGGCCGCCCCTGACACCGCCACCCGGCGGGGCCCTCGGCCCCGCCGGGCGCTTCCGCCCGGTGTTATGCCAGGCCGTCGCGCCAGGCGCGGTGCAGGGCGGCGAAGCGGCCGGTGCCGGCGATGAGTTCGCCGGGCGGACCGTCCTCGACGATGCGGCCGTCCGCCATCACCAGCACCCGGTCGGCGATCTCCACCGTGGACAGCCGGTGCGCGATGACCAGCGCCGTCCGGCCGCGCAGCACGGTGTCCATCGCCTGCTGCACCGCGCGCTCGCCCGGCACGTCGAGCGAGGAGGTCGCCTCGTCCAGGATCAGCACCGCCGGGTCCGCGAGCAGCGCCCGCGCGAACGCCACGAGCTGCCGCTGACCGGCCGAGATACGGCCGCCTCGCTTGCGCACGTCGGTGTCGTAGCCGTCCGGCAGCGCGCTGATGAAGCCGTGCGCGCCGATCGCCTTCGCCGCGGCCTCGATCTGCTCCCGGGTGGCGTCCGGGCGGCCGATCGCGATGTTCTCCGCCACCGTGCCGCTGAACAGGAACGCCTCCTGCGTCACCATCACCACGCCGCGCCGCAGCTCGGCGGTGGACAGGTCACGGAGGTCGACGCCGTCCATCAGCACTCGGCCCGCGCTCGGGTCGTAGAAGCGGGCCAGCAGCCTGGCCAGCGTCGACTTCCCCGCGCCCGTCGCGCCGACCACCGCCACGGTCTGGCCCGCCGGCAGCTCCAGGTCGAAAGCCGGCAGCACCTCCCCGCCCGTGCGGTAGCCGAAACTCACCCCTTCGAAGCGCACCGTGCGGCCCGGCCGGCCCGGCTCCTTCTCCGGCAGCGCCACCGGCGCCACCGGCTCCGGCACCGACGGCGCCTGCGCCAGCAGCCCGGCGATCTTCTCCAGCGAAGCCGCCGCCGACTGGTAGGAGTTGAGGAACATGCCCAACCGGTCGATCGGGTCGTACAGCCGGCGCACGTACAGCGCGGCCGCCGCCAGCACACCCAGCGCGAGGGTGCCGTCCGCCACCCGGTAGGCACCCCACACCACGATCCCGGCCACCGCCACGTTCGCCGTCAGCCGGGACAGCACCACGTAACGCGCCATCTCCAGGATCGAGTCGCCGTTCACCTTCAGATGCCGGTCGTTCAGCCGCTTGAACTCCTCCTCGTTCGCGGCCTCCCGGCGGAACGACTTCACCGGCCGGATGCCGTTCATCGTCTCCGCGAACTTCACGATGACCGCCGCGATCGCCGTGGAACGCTTGCGGTACACCCGCATCGAACGCTTCTGGAAGTTCCGCACGAGCAGCAGCAGCGGCACGAAGGAGGCCACCGCCGCCGCGCCGATCCCCAGGTCCAGGTAGAGCAGCAGCGCCGTGATGTACAGCGTGGAGACGATGACCTGGATCAGCTCCTGCAGGCCCTCGTCCAGCAGCTCCCGCAGCGACTCCACGTCCGTCGTCGCCCGCGAGATCAGCCGCCCCGAGGTGTAGCGGTCGTGGAAGTCCACGCTCAGCGCCTGCCCGTGCCGGTAGATCCTGCCCCGCAGGTCGAGCAGCACCCGCTGGCTGGCAAACGCCGCCACCCTGACGAACAGGTACTGGAGGCCGCCCGACGCCAGCGCGCACACCAGGTACGCCACCGCCACGGCCACCAGCGGGCCGTAGTCCTCCGCCCGCACCGCCGGCACCGCCCGGTCGATGGCCACCGCCACCAGCAGCGGCACCGCCTGCACCGCCGCCTGCTGCGTCAGCAGCAGCCCCGCCGCGACCGCGACCCGGCCCCGGTTGGGCCGCAGCAGCGAGACGAGCAGCCGGCGCGGCGCGCCTTTGGGGGCCGGCAGCACGTCCCGGTCGAACGGGTCCGTGGCCGGCGCCGAGCCCTCCGCGCCCCCGGCGCGGTCCTCGCGCTCCTCGCGCGGATCGTCCGTGACGGTGGTCATCGCTCCCCCTGCCGGTCGTGTGCGTAACCGCGCGGCCCGACGCCGGCCCGGTCCCGGGCGGCGCCGCCCGGCTCGGGCGCCTCCGGCTTGTCGGCGCCGGACATCAGATGGCGGTACTCGGCGCTGCTCCGCAGCAACTCCTCGTGGCGGCCCACCGCCGTGACCCGACCACCCGACAACAAGGCCACCCGATCCGCCAGTTGGACCGTGGACGGCCGGTGCGCGACCACCAGCGCCGTGGTGGTCGCCAGCACCTCCCGCAGCGCCGCCTCCACCCGCGCCTCGGTGTGCACGTCCAGCGCGGACAGCGGGTCGTCGAGCACCAGGAAGCGCGGCCGGCCCACCACCGCGCGGGCCAGCGCCAGCCGCTGCCGCTGGCCGCCGGACAGGCTCTGGCCCTGCTCACCCACCTGGGTGTCCAGACCGTCCGGCAGCGCGGCGACGAAGTCCGCCGCCTGCGCGATCCGCAACGCGCGCCACACCGCCTCGTCGTCCGCGTCCTCCGCGCCCATCAGCACGTTCTCCCGCACGGAGGCGGAGAACAGCGTGGGCTCCTCGAAGGCGACGGCGACCAGCCGGCGCAGCCGCTCGGTCGGCATCGTCGCCACGTCCACCCCGTCCAGGGTGATCGTGCCCCCGGTCGTCTCCAGCAGCCTGGGCACCAGCGCGGTGAGCGTCGTCTTGCCGCTGCCCGTCGCGCCGACAAGCGCCATGGTCTCGCCCGGCCGGAGGTGCAGGTCCACGCCGTCGAGCACCGGCGGCGCCGTCGGCGGCGCGTCGGGGAAGCGGAACCGCACCCCCGACATCAGCAGACCCCCGAGCTCGGACGCCGCCTCGCCGTCGGGGTGCTTCGGGCCGGTGGCGGAAGGCTTCGGCGCGTCCGGCGGCAGCGGCTCGTCCATCACCTCGAAGTAGCGGTCCGTGGCCGTCGCCGCCTCGTTGCTCATCGCCAGCAGGAAGCCGATCGAGTCCACCGGCCAGCGCAGCGCCAGCGCCGTGGACAGGAACGCCACCAGCGTGCCCGCCGACAGCGAGCCGTCGGCGACCTGGACCGTGCCGAGCACCAGGACCACACCGAGCGCCAGCTCCGGCAGCGTCATGATCACCGCCCAGATCCAGGCCAGCAGCCGCGCCTTGTGCAGCTCCGTGCTTAGCAGCCGGCCGGACAGCTCGCGGAACGCCCGCGCCTGGCTGCGGTGCCGACCGAACCCCTTGACGATCCGGATGCCCAGCACCGACTCCTCGACCACCGTGGTCAGATCGCCCACCTGGTCCTGCGCCCTGCGCGCGGCCACCGCGTACCTGCCCTCGAACACCGAGCACAGCAGCACCAGCGGCACGACCGGTGCCAGCACCACCAGCCCGAGTCCCCAGTCCAGCACCAGCAGGATGACGCAGCCCACCACGATCGTCACACCGTTGACCAGCAGGAACGTCAACGGGAAGGCCAGGAAGAGCCGCAGCAGCATCAGATCCGTCGTCGCCCGCGACAGCAACTGCCCGCTCGCCCAACGGTCGTGGAACGCCACCGGGAGCCGCTGCAGCCTGCCGAACAGGTCCGCCCGCAGCGACGCCTCCACCCCGGCCAGCGGCCGGGCCACCAGCCACCGACGGAAGCCGAACAGCACCGCCTCGGCGACGCCCACCGCCAACAGCAGCCCGCCGCCCCACCACACCCCGGCGGAGTCCCCGTCGGCGACCGGGCCGTCCACGATCCACTTCAGCACCAACGGGATGACAAGACCCGTACAGGAGGCGACGATCGCCACCACCGCCGCCGAGAACAACCGGACCCGCACCGGCCGCACGTACGGCCACAACCGCAGCAGCGACCGCACGGCCGACCGCTCCTTCGGCGGCGCGCCGTCCGGTGAGTCGTCCGCCGCGTCTTCCGGCGGTGTGTCAGGGGGCTGCGGGGGGTTCTCAGACACGGTGCTCATCAGCACCGAGCCTACGTTTCACCCCTGACACACTTCACTCGGTTTTTCGGTCGGTCCCGGGCGGCCCGGGACTCAGCCG
>NZ_WMLF01000384.1 GCF_014156695.1 Streptomyces durbertensis
GATTCAGCCTGTCCGGCGTTTGAGGACGAAGGGCCGCCAGGCCGTGATCGGGGTCTGGGGCGGAGCCCCAGGAAGCGGGAAGGGGTGTGGGGCTGGGGAGGACCCCCGGGGGCGCTACCGCAGCACCGGGGTGCCGCTCACGGGGGCGCTACCGCAGCACCGGGGTGCCGCTCAGCTCGACGCCCGCCTCCCGCATCGCCTCCAGCGCCGCCCGGGTCGTCTCCGGCGTGACGCCCGCCGTCAGGTCCAGCAGGACCCGCGTCCGGAACCCCTCCGCGGCGGCGTCCAGCGCCGTGGCCCGCACGCAGTGGTCCGTGGCGATGCCGACGACGTCGACCTCCGTCACGTGGTGCCGGCGCAGCCACTCCGCGAGGGTCGTGCCGTCCTCGTCGCTGCCCTCGAAGCCGCTGTAGGCGGCCGTGTACGCGCCCTTGCTGAAGACGGCGTCGAGGGCGCCGGAGGCGACGGCGGGGGCGAAGTTGGGATGGAAGCCGACGCCCTCGGTGCCGGCGACGCAGTGCGGGGGCCAGGTGGTGGTGTAGTCCGGTTCGCCGGAGAAGTGGTCGCCGGGGTCGATGTGGTGGTCCCGGCTGGCGACGATGTGGTGGTAGCCGGCGGTGGCGTCGGCGATCAGGTCGGTGATCGCCGCGGCGACGTCGGAGCCGCCCTGGACCGCGAGGCTGCCGCCTTCGCAGAAGTCGTTCTGTACGTCCACGACGATCAGTGCCCGGTGCATGACGCACACCCTTCGGCCGGTTGGTTGACGGTTCTCACGCGGTTCTCACACCAGTCCCGTACCAGTCTCATACGAGGTAGCGGGTGGGGAGGACGGGTTCTCCCCGGGAGAGCTGGGTGGCGGAGAGGGGGAGGGCCGCGCGAGCCGCCCGGTGGCGCTCCCTGGCGGCCTCCAGCGGTTCGCGTGCCACGATCTCCCCGCCGCGTACCAGTTCCACGGACAGCTCCTGCCCGGCCAGCTCGGCGGGAACCTCTCCGGTGCCGACGACTTCCGCCTCGGCGACGCCTTCGGCGTCCCGCTGGCGGGCGGCCCACTTCGCGCCCGCGATGGAGAGCTTCGCACCCATCGACTTCTTCGCGACCGGGACGAGGGGCGCGTCGGGTTCGGTGGATTCCGCGCGGGCGACCAGCTTGTAGACCATCGACGACGTGGGGTGGCCGCTGCCGGTGACAAGCTGGGTGCCGACGCCGTAGGCGTCGACGGGGGCGGCGGCGAGGGAGGCGATGGCGTACTCGTCGAGGTCGCTGGTGACCACGATGCGGGTGTCGCGGGCGCCCAGCTCGTCGAGCTGCTGGCGGACGCGGTGGGCGAGCAGCAGCAGGTCGCCGGAGTCGATGCGCACGGCGCCGAGCCCGGGGCCGGCGATGTCGACGGCGGCGCGGACGGCCTCGGCCACGTCGTAGGTGTCGACCAGCAGGGTGGTGCCGCGGCCCAGGGAGTCGACCTGGGCGGTGAAGGCGTCGCGTTCGCTGTCGTGTACGAGTGTGAACGCGTGGGCGCTGGTCCCGACGGTGGGGATGCCGTAGCGGTAGCCGGCGGCGAGGTCGGAGGTGGCGTCGAAGCCGCCGACGTAGGCGGCCCGCGCGGCGGCGACGGCGGCCAGTTCGTGGGTGCGCCGGGCGCCCATCTCGACGAGGGTGCGGCCGCGCGCGGCGACGGCCATCCGGGACGCGGCGGCGGCGACGGCGGAGTCGTGGTTGAGGATCGACAGGACGACCGTCTCCAGCAGGACGCACTCGGCGAAGGTGCCCTCGACGCGGAGGACCGGTGAGCCGGGGAAGTACACCTCGCCCTCCGGGTAGCCGCTGATGTCGCCGCTGAAGCGGTGGTCGGCGAGCCAGGCCAGGGTGGGTTCGTCGACCACGCGGTGCGCGCGGAGGAAGGCGAGCTGTTCGTCCTCGAAGCGGAAGTTGGCGACCGCGTCCAGGACCCGGCCGGTGCCGGCGACGACGCCGTAGCGGCGGCCCTCGGGGAGGCGCCGGGTGAACACCTCGAAGACCGATCGGCGGTCCGCGGTGCCGCCGCGCAGCGCGGCCTGCACCATCGTCAGCTCGTAGTGGTCGGTGAAGAGTGCCGTCGAGGGCACGGCGACCGGCAGCCCGAGCGTGGCAGCAGCGTTCATGCCGCCGATGCTACTCCACATCTCGTCACTGTGACGATATCGAGGAGCGGGTGGTGTCCGACCCGCCGCCGGACGGCGGGTGCGGTTTGCGTTCGCCCCCGGGGGCGGTGGCAGCATGGAGCATGTGACCGTACCCGTGGAGATCGAGCGTCCAGAAGTGACCGGAGCGTCCGAGCCGGTGGCCGAGCCGGACGTCCCGTGGGTGACGCTCGTGCACAACGACCCGGTGAACCTGATGAGTTACGTGACCTACGTCTTCCAGGCCTACTTCGGGTACTCCAAGGACAAGGCGCGGCGACTCATGCTGGACGTCCACAACAAGGGGCGGGCCGTGGTGTCGAGCGGTTCCCGCGAGGAGATGGAGCGCGACGTGCAGGCGATGCACGGGTACGGACTCTGGGCGACCCTCTCCCAGGACCGCTGATGGCGGCCTACTTCGACCCCTCCCCGACGGTTCCCGGCGGTGCGGCGATCGCGTTGGAGGAGGTGGAGGTCTCCATCCTCCGCAGCCTCGTCGTGCAGCTCCTGGAGCTGATCGGCCCCGGTCCGGCGGAGAACGACGATCCGCTGGCCGAGCTGTTCGCCGAGGGGCCGAGCGAGGCGCCCTCCGACCCGGCGCTGGCCCGGCTCTTCCCCGACGCCTACAGCGGTCCCGGTCGGAAGCCGGACGCCGAGGCGGAGGCGCTGTCGGCGGAGTTCCGCCGCTTCACCGAGAACGACCTGCGCGCCCGCAAGCGGGAGGACGGGCTGGCCGTCGTGCGCTCGCTGGACTCGCTGGTGCCCGACGGCAGCGGGGGAGCGGTGCTCACGCTCGCGCCCGAGCAGTCCCGGCAGTGGCTGGGCACCCTCAACGACCTGAGACTGACGCTGGCCTCCCGGCTGCACGTCACCAGTGAGGACGACTCGGCGGCGCTGTACGAGCTGGACGACGAGGATCCGCGCAAGCCGCTGGTGATGGCCTACCTCTGGCTGGGCGGCCTCCAGGAAAGCCTCGTCGAGACCCTGGCGGTCTGACCAGGGCACCAGTACGCTCACGTAACGTCACCACGTGTGCTCGATTATCGGTGAATCATGCATGTTTAGTGAGCGATCCGTCCGATTCGCGTGACGATGTCCATCCTGTGACTGGACCGTGATGTGGTCGTGTGACCCGCGTCACACGAATGCCATCGCGCTGCGTGATAGGAACGGCCAATCCGTTTTTTACGGGGATCCGACGTCCCGGTGAACTCAACGGAGCGGCCACCGCGATTTGCGTCTGGCCTCGTCAATCGCGCCCGAATGCACCACCCGGCATTCTGCCGCAACCTCCCGTCCCCTTAGTGGCATACGCCAGAGGTACTCATGGCAAACAGCGAAACCTCCTGGACTGACTCGGTCAACGACGCCGTAAACGGCGTGTTCGAGCCGGTCTCCAAGTTTCTGGGCGAAATCGTCTTCTACAGCGTCGACATCTTCGGGACGAGCTTCCCGCTCATCGTGGGATGGCTCGTCGTCGCCGGAGCGATCTTCTCGATCTACTTCGGGTTCGCCCAGGTCCGCCACCTGAAGACCGCGTTCAAGCTGGTGCGCGGCAAGTACGAGCAGAAGGACGCGCCGGGCGAGATCAACCACTTCCAGGCGCTGACCTCCGCCGTCTCCGGCACCGTCGGTCTCGGCAACATCGCGGGTGTCGCCATCGCGATCTCCATCGGTGGCCCGGGCGCCACGTTCTGGATGATCCTCTGCGGCTTCCTCGGCATGGCCACCAAGTTCGTCGAGTGCACCCTCGGCGTGAAGTACCGCGAGTTCAACAAGGACGGCACGGTCAACGGCGGCCCGATGCTGTACCTGCGCAAGGGCCTGGCGGAGCGCGGCTGGCCGACGGTCGGCAAGGTCCTCGCCGCGCTGTCCGCCGTCATGATCCTCTTCTTCACCTTCTTCGGCGGCAACCTCTTCCAGATCAACCAGTCGCTGGAGCAGCTGGTCTCGGTCACCGGCAAGGACGACAGCGTCTTCGGCACCAGCGGCGGCGCGATCTTCTACGGTCTGGTCATCGCCGGTCTGGTCGCCCTGGTCCTGATCGGCGGCATGCGCTCCATCGGCGCCGTCACCAGCCGCCTGGTCCCCTCCATGGCGCTGCTGTACGTCACCGCCTGTCTGCTGGTCATCGGCTTCAACCTCACCGAGGTGCCGAACGCCATCGCCACGATCGTCTCCCAGGCGTTCAACCCCGAGGGTGTCGCCGGTGGTGTCATCGGCGCCCTGATCGTCGGCTTCCAGCGGGCGGCCTTCTCCAACGAGGCCGGTATCGGCTCGGCGCCGATCGCCCACTCCGCGGTGAAGACCAAGCGTCCGGCCACCGAGGGTCTCGTCGCCATGATCGAGCCCTTCATCGACACCGTCGTCATCTGCACCATGACCGCCCTGACGATCATCATCGCCGGCGGCCCGCTGTACACCCAGTACCGTGAGACCGCCATCGAGGGCGGCGAGCTGGACCGCAGCACCGGCGCGGGCATCTCGATCACCTCCGACGCGTTCGAGACCGCGCTGCCGTGGTTCCCGTACGTGCTCACCGTCGCGGTCATCCTCTTCGCCTTCTCCACGGTCATCACCTGGAGCTACTACGGCCTGAAGAGCTGGGGCCACCTGTTCGGCCACAGCAAGACCTCCGAGCTGGTGTACAAGGTCATCTTCTGCACCATGGTCGTCACCGGCGCGCTGCTCTCGCTGGGCGTGCTCGTCGACCTGTCGGACGCGACGCTGTTCATGGCGGCGCTGTTCAACATCGTCGGTCTGTACCTGCTGGCTCCGGTCGTCAAGAAGGAGCTGCGCAAGGTCCTCAACTACGCCAAGCGTCGCGACGCCGGCGACACCGAGGAGCAGATCGAGGCGGACGAGGCCGCGGAGGAGGCCGCGGAGGCGGCTGCCGCCGCCCGCACCTCGGCGAAGTAAGGCCCGCAGTCTGTCGGTCCTTCACGTGGGGCCGTTCCGCATCGCCCGGGGGTGCGGAACGGCCCCACGGCCGTGTGTGTGGCCCCTCCCCGCCCCTTCCCGCTTCCTGGGGCTCCGCCCCAGACCCCGGTCACGGCCTGGCGGCCGGCTCGTCCTCAAACGCCGGCCGGGCTATAC
>NZ_WMLF01000385.1 GCF_014156695.1 Streptomyces durbertensis
GGCCACCGAGCACCCCGCCCCCGCCGAGGGCGGTGGCCCGGGTGCCGGCAGACGGGAGCACCGCGCGGACGTCGACGTGATGCGGCTCGTCTGCTCCTGCGCGGTCATGCTCGGCCACGTCGGCGCGACGTTCGTGCACGCCGTCGACCGGCAGGAGGCGAACGGCTCCGGTGCCTACTGGGTGGGCCACCTCGCGGACTCCGCGAACGAGTTCGCCGTGCCGATGTACTTCGCGCTGGCCGGCTGGGCGGTGCTCGTCGGCGCCCCGCCGAAGGACGGCCCCACGGCGTGGCGGCGGGTCACCCGCAACGGGCTGCCGCTGCTGGTGTGGACGGTGCTGTACCTGGCGTGGGCGTGGCTGCGCGGCCGCAACGAGGAGCCGATGGCGGACCTCGCGGTGGCCTCCGCTTTCGGGTCGGTCAGACCGGCCTACCACCTGTGGTTCATGTACACCTATCTGCCGCTCATCGCGGTCCTGGCGTTCGCCCTGCTGGTGCGGGCGGGGAAACGGCCGTGGGGGCTGGGCGCGGCGCTGCTGGCGGTGGCGGTGGCGCCCTCGGTGGTGGCGACCGTCGGTGAGCTGACCGGCTGGGAGACCCCGCCGGTCAAGTGGGGCTTCGGCACGTACTCGCTGGTGTACGCGGTGCTGGGGGCCCTGCTCTTCGCGCTGCCGCGCGGGGTGCCGCACCGGTACCGATGGCTGCTGGTGCCCGGGTTCCTGGTGACCTGGGCCGCCTGCCTCTGGTACAACACGCAGGTCCACTACGTGATCGCCAACGCCCATCTGTTCGTGGCGCTGATGACGGGCTGCGTCCTGCTGTTCGTCAGCCGCGCCCGGGTGCCGGAGCGGTGGCGGCCCCGGCTGGCGAAGCTGGCGGGCGCGGCGCTGGGCGCCTACATGGTGCACGTGCTGGTGGTGGAGGAACTGGTCCGGCCGCTGGTCCGGCCGGACCTCGGGGCGGCGGCCGCCGGGCTGCTGCTGGTCGGCTCGCTGACCGCGACGGTGGTGCTGTCCTACGCCGCGAGCCTGCTGTGGGGTCGCCTCCGGCTGCGCCGCTGGCTGGGCTGACAACCCCCGCCCGTGGACCCAACACGCGTGTGTACGGAGTGAGTTCAGTGAACCGCGGGCTGCCTCCCGGGCCGTGTTCAGCCGTGCATCGCCCAGCGTTCACCTCGGTGACGGCCCGACGCCACCGGCCGCCTCGACGCAGGTCCTAGCGTGCGGGAGCGGGCGGCCGTCCGCCCCGCGGGCTCACTCTCAATCCACCCCTTGGAAACCTCATGGCACCCAAACTCTCCGTTGTGGTCCCGTTCTACAACGTGCGTCCGTACGCCGCGGACACCCTGCGGAGCCTGGCCGACAACGCGGACCCGTCGATCGAGTTCCTGCTCGTCGACGACTGCTCCACGGACGGCACGTCGGACGTGCTGGAACGGGCCCAACGGGAGCTGCCGAACAGCAGACTGCTCAGACACACCACCAACCAGGGCATCTCGCAGGCCCGCAACACCGGCATCGACGCGGCCGAGGGCGAGCACGTCACCTTCCTCGACGGCGACGACTGGTACGCCCGCGCCTACCTGCCGGAGCTGGTGCGGGTCGTCGAACGGCTGCGCTGCGACTTCGTGCGGGTGGACCACGTGCAGGTCAACGGGGCCGAGCGGACCGTGCGGCGGGCGCCGGTGCCGCTGCGGGACACCGTGCTGCGACCGCGTGACCTGATCGCCCCCGCGCATCTGTCGACCCTGGTCGACTACCCCAACGCCTGGTCGGTGGTGTGCCGGCGCGAGCTGTTCGACGACGGCCGCACCCGCTTCGACACCGCGTTGCGGACCTGCGAGGACCGCACCTGGACCTGGCTGCTGCACCTGAACACCGAGACCTGTGCGTCCGTCGGCCTCACCGGGGTGTTCTACCGGCGCGGTGTCACCGACTCGCTGACCCAGATCCGCAGCGAGCGGCAGCTGGACTTCCTGCCCGCCCACGACCGGGTGCTCGCCGCCCTCCGGGACGACCCGGAAGGCGACAGGTTCCTGCCGAAACTCGTGCGGACGTACTGCGCGATGATCGCCTACCACATGCAGACCGTGCGCGAGTACAGCCCGGCCGACGGCAGGCGGCTGCGCCGCATGTGCGCCGCCGCGCTGCGCCGCATGCCGCGGGACGTGCTCGACCAGACCCTCGACACGATGGACGACGAACGCAGCAGGACGCTCCGGCGCCTGCGGGCCCGGAAGGCTGCCTGACCTTGCCCACGACGACTCAGATCTTCCAGGTCTCCACCCTCTTCGGCGCGGCCACCCTCGCCGCGGCGCTGGACGCCGGCCGGTTCGGCCCCCGTGAGGAGGCCCGCCGCGTCCTGCTCGTCTGCAACAACGCGGCCGTCCCCGAGACCACCGAACCGCTCACCACCATGGACGGCTTCGAGCGACTGCGGGCCCGTTTCGACGAGACGGTCGACTGGAACGAGACCATCCACCCCTACCACCCCAAGGGCTGGACGCCCGCCGAGCGCGACGCGCCGGTGTGGGAGCGGCTGCTGCGCGCCGCCTGGGGGATCGGGGACGCGCCCGTCGAACTGGTCGTCGAGTCCGTCCAGGGCAGCCCGGCCCGCGCCCTGGCCACCCTGTTCGGCACCAGCCCGCTGCACGTCTACGCGGACGGGCTGATGTGCTACGGGCCCACCCGCACCCGGCTGCCGGTCTCCTTCCAGCACCGGGTGCGGCGTGTGCTGCGCCTGGACCTGGTCCCCGGGCTCGAACCGCTGCTGCTGTCGGAGAACTCGGAGAACGGCCCGCGGCAGGAGATCGTGCCCACCGAGGCGTTCCTGGCGGTCCTCTCGGAGGTGGCGGACGCGACCGTGCCGGACGCCGGGCTGCGCCGCGCGGACGACGAGCCGCCCACCGCCGTCCTGCTCGGCCAGTACCTGGCGGCGCTGGACATCCTCACCGCCGACGAGGAGGAGGAGCTGTACCTGCGCATGCTGCGCGGCGCGATCGACGCCGGCCACCGCGTCGTCGCCTTCAAGCCGCACCCCACCGCGCCGCGCCGCTACTCCGAGTCGTTGGAGAAGGCCGCCGCCGAGGCGGGCGTCGCCCTGCACGTGCTCACCGCGCGGGTCCTCGCCGAGACGCTGTTCGAGCGGTGGCGGCCGAAGCTGGTGGTGGGCTGCTTCTCCACCGCCATGTTCACGGCCGCGACCTGCTACGGCGTGCCGGTCGCCCGGGTCGGCACCGAACTGCTGCTGGAGCGGCTGACGCCGTACGAGAACAGCAACCGGATGCCGGTCGTGCTCGTCGACCACCTGGTGCCCGACCTCGCCGACCGGCCGTCGGGCGCGCTGCCCGAGCCCGACCCGGCGCGGCTCACCGCGCTGGTGCACGCCGTGGGCTACTGCATGCAGGCCAGGACGTATCCGGTGCTGCGGGCCGGGGCCGCCGTCTGGCTGGCCGCCCACCCCGAGGAGCGGCGCCGCTACGTACGCCAGCGGCGGCTCACCGCGCTCGGCCTGCCCGGCGGCCTGGCCCCCGGCCGGGTGGCGGTGCTGCGCCGCAACCCGGTGGCCCGCCGCGTCGCCCGCGCCCTGCGCTCGACCGGCCGCTGACGGCGGGCGGGGCGTCGGGCGGCGGGGCGGCGGTTGCGGCGGGGCTCAGTAGGCGCCGAGGCGCTGCATGCACAGGGCCTCGTCCTGGCGGAGTTGCTGGACGGCCGGGTCGTAGGGGCCGCGTTCGGCGGTGAGTTCCTGGATCAGCCGCGCGATCTCCGGCAGCGCCCGGGCGTACTGGCCGGTGTCGACGAGGGTCGCCGCGTACTGCTTGCGCAGGGTGCGGACGATCGGCGAGCCCTCCCCGTGTTCGGCGACGGCGGCCGGAAGCGCCCGGCCCAGCAGGTCGGCGACCTGGGTGTAGTGGCCCGCCGACAGCAGCGCGCGGACCTGCGTGAGGGTGCGGGACAGGTCCTCGGCCGGGGTCATCGCGGGCGGCGGCCCGAACCCGGGCATGGAACCGTGCCCGGAGGACGCCACCGGGCCCCGGGGCGGCGACACCGGCCTGGCCGGCCGGGCGGGCCGGTCCGGCCACGGCGCGAGCGGGGTGCGGAACGGCCGCCCCGGGTCCATCGGCAGGCCGGGGGACGGCGTGCCGGGCCGGGGCAGGTAGGGCGCGAGCGCGGCGTGCACCTCGTGCGCGTCGGCGGGTCTGGCCGCCGGGTCCCGGTCCAGCAGGCGGCCGACGAGCGCGGCCAGCGCCGGGGGCGCGTCGGGTCTCAGCCGGCCGATCGGCACCGGCGGTTCGTGCAGCTTCTTGTAGAGCAGACCCGTCGCCTCCGGCGCCTCGAACGGCGCCCGCCCGGTGAGGAGTTCGTACAGCAGCACGCCCAGCGCGTACAGGTCGGCGGCCGGCCCCACCGGGGTGTCGCCCATCGCCTGCTCGGGCGCCATGTAGACCGGTGTGCCGACCATGGCGCCGGTACGGGTCAGCCGGGTGCCGTCGGAGACGTCGGTGACCGCCGCGATGCCGAGGTCGAGGATGACCACCCGGCCGTCGGGGCGGATGCGGATGTTGCCCGGCTTGAGGTCGCGGTGCACGATCCGCACGGCGTGCACCTCGGCGAGCGCCGAGCACAGCTGGGCCGCGACGGCGACCGCCCAGTCCACCGGATAGGGGTGGTGCTCGGCGAGGTGGTCACTGAGGTCGCCGCCCTCCACCCGCTGCATCACCAGGTACAGCTCCTCGCCGTCCTCGCCGGCGTCGAACACGGTGACCAGGCCGGGGTGGTCGAGCTGCGCGGTGACCCGGCACTCGCGCTGGAAGCGGTCCCGCAGCTCCTGGAGGTCGGCCTGGCTGCCGAGCCCGGAGAGCGACGCGACCCGCCCCGAGTGCATCAGCTTCACGGCCACCGGCCGCCCGCCGAGGCTGAGGTCGTGGCCGCCCCACACCTGCCCCATGGCGCCCTTGCCGAGGGGCTCGGTCAGTTCGTAACGCCCGGCTACCCGGCGCCCGTTCACCGCTCGCCGTCCCGCTTGCGCAGGAGTTCGTCGAGCTGGTCCAGTTCGTCGGCGACCTGCCGCATCCGCGCGGAGCCGCTGGGCGGGGCGGCGGGCGGCCCGCCGGGCGTCGGCGGCCCGCCGGGCGCCGCCTGCTGGCCGAATTCGGGGCCGGCGGGCGGGTGCGGGCCGGGCACGGGCGGGTGCTGCGACGGGCGCGGGCCCGGTGAGGTCGCGTGGGGTGGCTGGTGCGGCA
>NZ_WMLF01000386.1 GCF_014156695.1 Streptomyces durbertensis
GCCCGTCTCCGCCACCCGGGTGGCGGAGACGGGCAGGAAGGCTTTGGGGAAAGACTGGAGGGGCGGGGGGCGGACTGCCTAAGATCGGTCCGCCAGGTCGCTGCACCGCCGCAGGACCGTCGCCGCCGTCGGGAGGCCCCATGCAACGCCGTAGGTCCGCGTACTCCGTCGCCGCCGTCGCTGCGTTGGCGATGGCCACCCCGCTGCTGACGGCGTGCGGTGGCGAGCCGAGGGCGGGCTCGGCGGCCGTCGTGGACGGCGAGCGGATCACCGTGTCGCAGGTGCAGGCCCGCGCCGAGGCCGTGCGGGCGGCGCAGCGCGCCGACGAGCAGAGCGAGGAGCTGATCCGCAGCACCGGTCCGCTCGCGGAGTTCAGCCTCAACCAGATGATCAACCAGCGGGTCGTGGAGCGGGCCGCCGAGGACCTCGACGTGAGCGTCAGCCGCCGCGAGGTGCAGGAGCGCCGGGCCGCCGACGAGAAGGCCGTGGGCGGGGCCGCCCAGCTGCGCGACATCATGCTCAAGCGCAACGCCATCGCGCCCGACCAGATCGACGAGCGCTACCGCACCGGGCTGCTGCTCGACAAGATCGCCGAGGCGCTCGGCGCCCAGCCGGGCACGCCCGAGGCCGGCGAGGTGGTCGTGCCGAAGTTGACCGAGACGTCGAAGGCGATGGCCATCGAGGTCAACCCGCGTTTCGGCGCGTGGGACGACGAGCACTGGCGGCTGGTCGTCGCCGACCGCGACTGGCTGAAGACCTCCCCGGGCGACGGCACCCCGGACGACGGCGCCCCCGGCGGCGGGCATGACGGGGACGACGGGCACGACGGGCACGACGGGCACGACCACTGACGCACTGACCCACCGGCCCGTGGGGTGTCGGCGGCGCCGGTTACATTCGGGGCATGACCTCAGCCGCCGCCCCCGACACTCCTGACGCGTCCGACGCCGTGGACTCCGGACGTGTCGTCCTGCTCACCACCAGCCACCGGGTGGCGCCCGGCCTGCTGTCCTGGCCGGCGTGGGAGACGCTGCGCGGTGCCGACGAGGTGCGCTGCGCCGACCCCGGCCATCCGCAGCTGCCGTATCTGACCGAGGCCGGCGTCGAGGTGGCGGTGGGTCCGCTGCCCGCCGCCCGCGAGCTGCTCGACCTCTGCGCCGGCGGGCGCACGGTCGTGGTGCTGGCCGACGCGGCCGGCGAGCCGGCGCTCACCGACGGCCTGGCGCGGCTCGCCGGTTCCGGGCGGGAGCGCATGCCCGACCTGGAGCTGCTGCCGGGCTCCTACGACCTGCCCGGCGCCCGGCTGCTCGACCTCGTGCAGGTGATGGACCGGATCCGGGCCGAGTGCCCGTGGAGCAGCGTCCGCACCCACCGCGACCTGGTGAAGTACGGCATCGAGGAGGCCTACGAGCTGGTCGAGGCCATCGAGGAGGGCGACCGCCGGGAGCTGCGCGAGGAGTTGGGGGACGTCCTGCTCCAGGTGGTGTTCCACGCGGCCATCGCCGCCGAGCACGAGGAGGAGCCCTTCGGCGTCGACGACGTCGCCGCCACCCTCGTGGAGAAGCTGATCCACCGGCACCCGCACGTCTTCGGCACGGAGACGGCCGAGTCCCCGGAGGACGTGAAGGCGCACTGGCTGCGCACGAAGGCCGCGGAGAAGCGCCGCGCGTCGGTGACCGAGGGGGTGCCGCTGGGGCAGCCGGCGCTGGCGTTGGCGGCGAAGCTCGCCGGCCGGGCGCGGACGGAGGGGCTGGTCGTGCCGCTGCCCGAGCTGCCCGGCGGGGCGGGCATCGAGGGCTCCTCCCGAGCCGGGGAGGTCGGCTACGAGCTGCTGGCGCTCGCCGTGGAGGCGGAGGCGGCGGGCACGGACCCGGAGTCGGCGCTGCGTGCGGCCTCCCGCGCCTACCGGGACGCCATCGTGGCGGCGGAGGCGGCGGCCCGCGCCGACGAGGCCCGCGACAACAGCCACGACGACGTGTCGGGCTGACCCACGCGCCGCGGTCAGCCGGTGCCGGCCCCCGCCTCAGCCCGGAGGCGGGGGCCGTCAGTTGGCGCCGGGGGGCATCCGAAGCGCCAGCAGGGCGATGTCGTCGTGCCCGTCGCTCGGGTGGTGGTCGGCGAGCAGCCGGCACAGCTTCTCCAGCGGGAGTCGGCTGTTGGCCCCGGCCAGTTCGGCGAGTTCCGCCATTCCCGCGTCGATCGGTCGCTTGACGTCCTCGACGAGGCCGTCGGTGAACATCAGGACGGTCGAGCCGGGCTGGAGTTCACGGCGGTGGTCCGGCCGCGGGATGTCGGTGTCCACGCCGAGCGGCAGCCCGGGGTCGGCCTCCAGGTACTCGGTGCGGCCGTCGGCGGTCACCAGGAGCGGCGGCGCGTGGCCGGCGCTGCTCCAGCTGAACCACCAGCGTCCGTCGCTCGGTTCGATGCGCGCCAGGCAGGCGGTGGTCACCGGGTTGTCGGTGATGGCGTGCAGGGTGTGGTCGAGCTGGGTGAGGACGGCGCTGGGCGGGGTGCGCCGGTCGAAGAGCAGGGCGCGCAGCATGTTGCGGGTCTGCGCCATGGCCGCCGCGGCCTGGAGGTCGTGGCCGACGACGTCGCCGATGACGGCGGCGCACGCGTCGTCCGGCAGCATGATCGCGTCGAACCAGTCGCCGCCGAGCTGGCCGGGCGCGGTCGCCGGCCGGTAGACGGCGGCGCCCTCGTAGGGGTGCAGGTCCGGCAGGCTGGGCAGGAGCAGCCGCTGGAACTGCTCGGCGCTGTTGCGCACGTTGTCGAAGAGCCGCGCGTTCTCGATGGCCACGCCCGCGGCGGCGGCGAGCGCGACGACGATGTCCTCGTCGTGGGAGTCGAAGGGCTGTCCGTCCTCGCGGTCGCACAGGTAGAGGTCGCCGTACACCTCGCCGCGCACGGTGATCGCCACGCCGAGCAGGTTGCGCATCGGCGGGTGGCCGGCCGGGAAGCCGACGGACGCCGAGTGCTCGGGGATGCCCTCGACCCGCAGCGGCCCCGGCTCGTGGATGAGGTGGCCGAGGAGTCCGCGGCCGTGCGGCAGTTCGACGCCGGCGAGCGCGGCCCGCTCCTCCTCCGTCAGGCCGACCGGGATGAACTGGGCCAGCCGGGTGCCGTCCTCGGTGAGGACGCCGAGGGCGCCGTAGCGGGCGTGTACCAGCTCCATCGCCGTGGTGACGATGCGGCGCAGTACGGCGGGGAGCTCGAGCTGTTCGCCGCTGATGGCCATGACCGCTCTGAGCAGTCCCTGGAGCCGGTCCTTGGCGTTGGCCAGCTCCTGGATGCGGCGGGCGATCTCGTCGATGGCGTCACCCGTCCGGGGCAGCCGGGGCAGTTCGGGCGCCAGGCCGCGTGAGCCGCCGTTCAGCCGGTCGGGGTCGCTCGCGCCGGGCGGGCGCTCCGGCTGTGCGTCATGGTCCATCTGCTCTCCTGCCACCGGGGCGGTTCTGGCCGCCAGCGCGGCGGGTGCGTGTTCAGGCGAGATCGGTCCCATTGTCCGGGGCGGCCGGACGGTCTGCGAGCCGGGGTGTCGCCTGGCTGCCATCCTCGCGGCTCGGGCACCGCCGAGTACAGCCGAGGGTAAAGAAACGGTAATAATCCCGGGTTTTTGGGACACCCGTAAGGGGAGCGCCGTCGCCGGCTCCGAGGAGGGGGGAAGGTAGGGCCCTCACCCAGGGGCCGTTCGGCCCATGCGACGTGGGCGCGTCCGGCGCAAGCTTGCAGTACCGGCCCAACCTTGGAGGTCCTGATGAGTGACGTTTCCCGCCCCGAGCCCTCGTCCACCGACGGCGCGAACACCGAGCAATGGCAGGACCCGCGTGCCGGAGCATCGACC
Organism: Streptomyces durbertensis; assembly: GCF_014156695.1. GTDB lineage: Bacteria > Actinomycetota > Actinomycetes > Streptomycetales > Streptomycetaceae > Streptomyces > Streptomyces durbertensis. The sequence goes on from NZ_WMLF01000386.1 coordinate 3,845, forward strand.
CAGGGCGCTCAGGGTGGCGCCTCGGCCCCGCCGCCGGTGGTCGTCGGTTTTGACAACTCCGACTGCGCGCTGCGCGCGGTCGACCGGGCGGCAGAGGAGGCGGCGCTGCGGGAGACCGGGCTGGAGATCCTCACCGGATGGCCCTGGGAGCTGGTCATGCCGCCGGCCTCCATGGGGAACGCGGAGAGCGAGAAGGTCGTCCGCGAGCACCTGGACAAGGTGATCAAGCGGGTCCACGAGCGGTACCCGCAGATGACGGTCGAACCCGCGCTGAGCTGGGAGCGCGCGGCGGACGCGCTGATCAGCCGCAGCGGCGAGGCGGCGCTGACCGTGGTGGGCACCCGGGGCCACGGCGGCTTCGTCGGACTGCTGGTCGGCTCCGTCAGCCTGCGGGCCGCCGCGCACACGGAGGGGCCGCTGCTGGTCGTCGGCCCGCACGAGGAGCGGGACCACGGCCGGGTGCTGCTGGGACTGAAGTCCGTCCTGGACGACCACGCGCTCGAGTTCGCCTTCGAGGAGGCGGCCCGCCGCAACGCCGAGCTGCGGGTGGTCCACGCCTGGCAGTTCTCGCCCTTCCCGGACGACGTGCACAAGAACACCGCCGAGGCCACGCACATCAAGGAGGCGGTGGCCAGGCTGCGCGACCGGTTCCCGCAGGTGAAGGCGGAGGTCGCGTCGGTGGAGGCGCCGGCGGCGCGGGAGCTGCTGGAGCAGAGCGCCGAGGCGGACATCGTGGTGCTCGCCGCGCACCGCCGCAAGCGGCGCTTCGGCCTCCAACTCGGCGCGGTCTCGCACGCCTTGCTGCACCACGCCCAGTGCCCGGTGGCGATCATCCCCGCCGCGGCCTGAGCCGTACGGCCGTCGCGGGCACCGCACCGCGACGGCCTCTGATCCGGCGTGGGCCGGCCGTCACCCCCGTGCCGCCGGCCCACGCCCCTGCTCGTGTCCCCTCACCCACCCGGCCGTGGGCAGGCCGGCCGGCACGACCTGTTGACGTCTCGTCTACCGCTGGTCAGACTGCCGCCCATGGCGATCACCGGGCGGGGAATCCGAGGCAGGTCAAAAGCGGCGGCGCTGAACGCCGCCGCCCGGACGGCGGCGGCGTTCCGCACACCGGGCGCGACGGCGAGGGGCCAGGCGCCCGCCGCCTCCACACCCGCGCCGGGCGCCGCAAAACCGGCCTGGAGGGCGCTGCTGGGCGGGTCGGCTCCGGCCGGAGGGGCGGCGTCGGCGGTGCGGGCGGCCGCCGGCAGGCTCACCCGGCCGGACGGCCACGGCCGCGGTCCCCTCGCCGCCTTCGGCGCGCTCGCCGCAGCCGACCTGCTCGCCACGGCCACCCGCCCCCGGGGCGCCGCCCGCGCGGCGAAGCCGCTGCTCATGCCCGCCC
>NZ_WMLF01000387.1 GCF_014156695.1 Streptomyces durbertensis
AAGAGACAGGCCGCCGGGTGTGCGCGGGGTCGGGGAGTCCGAGATGTCCGCGCGCGGAGATCGCGAGCTTTCGGTGCGCCGCGGAGCCGTTTCGGGGGTGGTTGTCATAAGCGTCCCTGAGGAAAAGGGGGAAGGTGGTGGAAGATCCACGATTGAAGATCCACACCTACGGGACCGTAACCTACGGTTTCGTAAGTATTGCAGCACATCCCCCTCGCTCGACAAGAACGATCGCGTCACACCTTCGGGGCAGTGCCGTCGCGACGGCGCCGGTCGGTTCGCCTGGTGGACTGGACGTCCCGGGCCACGCGCCGCGACCTATCCTTTACGCGTCGGACAGCGCGGTCCGCGACCTGCCACAAGCAACGACGAAGCGAGCCAGCCGCCGTTTGGTGTGATGGGGTCCGACCGGGGCGCGCCGGCGCGCCGGCCGAGCCCCCGACCGTCAGGGCGGCTGGAGAGCTGCCGATACTGCCGCAAGGAGCCGCACCCCCATGAGCAGTGCCGACCACCGCACGACCGGCGGCGAGGGCCCGCAGGCCCGGGCCGCCGCCCCCGCAGTCCCCGGCGCGACCGAACCCGCGGTTCCGGACGCCGCGGCCTCGGAGGTCCCCGATCCGAACGAGGCGGCCAGTGCCCTGCGCGCGGACATCCGCCGGCTGGGCGACCTGCTCGGCGAGACACTGGTCCGCCAGGAGGGCAAGGACCTGCTCGACCTGGTCGAGCGGGTGCGGGCGCTCACCCGCACGGACGGCGAGGCCGCCGCCCGGCTGCTGGGCGAGACGGACCTGGAGACGGCCGCGAAGCTGGTACGCGCGTTCTCCGTCTACTTCCATCTGGCGAACGTCACCGAGCAGGTGCACCGGGGACGCGAGCTGCGCGACCGGCGGGCGAGCGAGGGCGGCCTCCTTGCCCGCACGGCCGACATGCTGAAGGACGCCGACCCCGAGCACCTGCGGCGGACCGCCGAGCGGCTGGGCGTCCGTCCGGTGTTCACCGCACACCCGACGGAGGCGGCCCGCCGGTCGGTGCTGACCAAGCTGCGCCGGGTGGCGGAGCTGCTGGAGCGCTCGGAGTCGGCCGCCGCGAGCGGCGACCGGCGCCGCGTGGACCTGCGGCTGGCCGAGAACGTCGACCTGATCTGGCAGACCGACGAGCTGCGGGTGGCCCGGCCGGAGCCGACCGACGAGGCCCGCAACGCCGTCTACTACCTGGACGAGCTGCACCGGGGCGCGGTCGGCGACGTCCTGGAGGACCTGGCCGACGAGCTGGAGCGGGCCGGCGCGCCGCTGCCTCCCGACGCCCGCCCGCTGACGTTCGGCACCTGGATCGGCGGTGACCGCGACGGCAACCCGAACGTGACGCCGCAGGTCACCTGGGACGTGCTGATCCTCCAGCACGAGCACGGCATCACCCAGGCACTGGAGCACGTGGACGAACTGCGCGGCGCGCTGTCGAACTCGATCCGCAACTGCGGCGCGACCCAGGAGCTGCTGGACTCCCTGAACGAGGACCTGGAGCGGCTGCCGGAGATCACCCCGCGCTACAAGCGACTGAACGCCGAGGAGCCCTACCGGCTGAAGGTCACCTGCGTCCGGCAGAAGCTGCTCAACACCCGTGAGCGGCTGGCGAACGACACCCCGCACGTTCCGGGCCGGGACTACCTGGGCACCGGCGAACTCCTCGCCGACCTGGAGCTGGTGCGGACCTCGCTGCGCGAGCACCGGGGTGGCCTGATCGCGGACGGCCAGCTCGCGCGGGCGCTGCGCACGCTGTCGGCGTTCGGCCTCCAGCTGGCCACGATGGACGTCCGCGAGCACGCCGACGCCCACCACCACGCGCTCGGCCAGCTCTTCGACCGGCTCGGCGAGGAGTCCTGGCGGTACGAGGACATGCCGCGCGACTACCGGATGCGGCTGCTCGCCAAGGAGCTGCGCTCCCGTCGTCCACTGGCACCGACGCCGGCGCCGCTGGACGAGGCCGGTGCGAAGACGCTCGGCGTCTTCGAGACGGTCCGGCGGGCGCTGGACACCTTCGGCCCCGAGGTCATCGAGTCGTACATCATCTCGATGTGCCAGGGCGCGGACGACGTGCTGGCGGCGGCGGTGCTCGCCCGCGAGGCGGGGCTGCTGGACCTGCACGGCGGCTGGGCCCGCATCGGCATCGTGCCGCTGCTGGAGACGACCGACGAGCTGCGCATCGCCGACGAGCTGCTGGACGCGATGCTGTCCGACCCCTCGTACCGGAAGCTGGTGTCGCTGCGCGGCGACCTCCAGGAGGTCATGCTGGGCTACTCCGACTCCTCGAAGTTCGGCGGCATCACCACCTCGCAGTGGGAGATCCACCGGGCTCAGCGCCGGCTGCGGGACGTGGCGCACCGGCACGGCGTGCGGCTGCGGCTGTTCCACGGCCGGGGCGGCACGGTCGGCCGGGGCGGCGGTCCCACGCACGACGCGATCCTCGCCCAGCCGTACGGCACGCTGGAGGGCGAGATCAAGGTGACCGAGCAGGGCGAGGTCATCTCCGACAAGTACCTGGTGCCGTCGCTGGCGCGGGAGAACCTGGAGCTGACGGTCTCCGCCACCCTCCAGGCGTCCGCGCTGCACACCGCGCCGCGGCAGTCGGAGGAGGCGCTGGCCCGCTGGGACGCGGCGATGGACACCGTCTCGGAGGCCGCGCACGACGCCTACCGGCGGCTGGTGGAGGACCCGGACCTGCCGGCGTACTTCTTCGCCTCCACGCCCGTCGGCCAGCTCGCCGAGCTGCACCTGGGCTCCCGGCCCTCGCGCCGCCCGGACAGCGGCGCCGGCCTCGACGGGCTGCGGGCCATCCCGTGGGTGTTCGGCTGGACGCAGTCCCGGCAGATCGTGCCGGGCTGGTTCGGCGTCGGCAGCGGGCTGAAGGCCGCCCGGGAGGCCGGGCTGGACTCGGTGCTCGCCGAGGCCCAGGAGAACTGGCACTTCTTCCGCAACTTCCTGTCGAACGTCGAGATGACGCTGGCCAAGACGGACCTGCGGATCGCCCGGCACTACGTCGACACGCTGGTCCCGTCCGAACTGCGGCACGTCTTCGAGAAGATCGAGGCCGAGCACGAGCTGACGGTCCGCGAGGTGCTGCGGATCACCGGTGAGAGCGAGCTGCTGGAGTCCAACCCGGTGCTGCGGCAGACGCTGCGGATCCGGGACGCCTACCTGGACCCGATCTCCTACCTGCAGGTCGCGCTGCTGCACCGGCAGCGGCAGGACGAGGAGGCCGGCAAGGAGCCGGACCAGCTGCTGTCCCGGGCGCTGCTGCTGACGGTCAACGGCGTCGCCGCCGGGCTGCGCAACACCGGCTGACGCCCCGGCGCCGTCCACGGCCCGCCGCCGCGCCTCACGCGCGGCGGCGGGCCGTGCGCGTGCGACCGGTGGCCGCGCTCAGCGGGTGCGTGCTCAGACGGTGAAGAAGGCGCCGGCCATCACGGCGCCGCCGAGGAGGCCCATCACCCAGCCGGTGCGGCGCAGCCGCAGGCCGCCGGCGAGCACCAGCGCCGCCAGTACCAGCGCGCCGCCGAGCGGTATCCAGGTGTGCAGCACCCCGCCGATCCCGGTGCGGACGACGTCCTCGGTGCCGGGCTTGAGCGCGACGGCCGGCCGGTCGCCGACGTCGCGCACCGCGGACTCGCCGATACCCACCCGGTCCGGCGCCGAACCGCCGGAGTCGGCGACGAACGGGCCGGTGCAGCGTCCGTCGGCGCACTTCTCGACGGTCATCGTGCCCCGGGTGCCGTCCTTGGGGAACATCGCGTGCCGGGCGTCGTCCCAGGAGGTCCAGCAGCCGGCCACCAGCAGCAGCGCCGCGACGAGGGCGACCAGCGCGTTCCGGCCGAGCAGCAGGAGCCCGTAGGCGCTCTCGCCGGCTCGTCGGGTTCGGCTGCGCTTCTTGGTGCTGGTCGGCATGGCGGCGATCCTTGGCCATGGCGATGCCGCCGGTCAACCTCGGTCGGACGGTTGCCCCTCTTTGTCCGGGGCATCCCGCACGGACCGGGCAAAGCACGCACCCGCGGACGTTCCCCGCCCTCCGGCTCCCGCTTCCCGCCGACGGGCGGGGCGGGCGACCGCACTAGGCTGAACGCGCGGGATGTCGCACACGTATGGCAGCAAGGGAGCCCCATGGCCGTCAACCTCGTCAATCTGGAAGCCGTCGGCAAGGCGTACGCGCTGCGCACGCTGCTGGACGGCGTCTCCCTCGGCGTGAACGAGGGAGACCGGATCGGCGTCGTCGGGCGGAACGGCGACGGCAAGACGACGCTCATCCACATCCTCGCGCGCAGCGAGCCCGCCGACAGCGGCCGGGTCACGCACGCCGGGGGGCTGCGCCTCGGGCTGCTCAGCCAGCAGGACTCGCTCGACCCGGAGGCGACGATCCGGCACGAGGTGCTGGGCGACATGGCCGACCACGAGTGGGCGGGGAACGCGCGGATCAGGGACGTGCTCACCGGGCTGTTCGGCGGGCTGGAGCCGGCCGGTTTCGCGGACGGCATGGACACCGTGATCGGCCCGCTCTCCGGCGGCGAGCGCCGCCGGATCGCGCTGGCGAAGCTGCTGATCGACGACCCGGACCTGCTGGTGCTGGACGAGCCGACGAACCACCTGGACGTGGAGGGCATCAGCTGGCTGGCCGGTCATCTGCGCGAGCGACGCTCCGCGCTGGTGTGCGTGACGCACGACCGCTGGTTCCTCGACCAGGTCTGCACGCGGATGTGGGACGTGCAGCGCGGACAGGTGTACGAGTACGAGGGCGGGTACAGCGACTACGTGTTCGCCCGGGCCGAGCGGGAGCGGATCGCCGCGACGGAGGAGGCCAAGCGGCAGAACCTCGTCCGCAAGGAGTTGGCGTGGCTGCGGCGCGGCGCGCCGGCGCGCACCAGCAAGCCGCGTTTCCGCGTCGAGGCGGCGAACGCGCTCATCGCGGACGAGCCGCCGCCGCGCGACCAGGCGGAGCTGATGCGCTTCGCCAACTCCCGGCTGGGGAAGACGGTCTTCGACCTGGAGGACGTGACCGTCCAGGCCGGCCCCAAGACGCTGATCGAGCACCTGACCTGGCAGCTGGGCCCGGGCGACCGGGTCGCGCTGGTGGGGGTGAACGGCGCCGGGAAGACGTCGCTGCTGCGGGCGCTCGCGGAGGCCGCCGCGTCCGACGGCGAGAAGCAGCCGGCGCGCGGGCGGGTCAGGGTGGGC